>JBEPWY010000092.1:0-10804 GCA_041642185.1 Marivirga sp. | reverse complement strand
TTTTTATCCTCATTTGCTGAACTGCATCATAAGCAAGTTTACATTTCCCGAAAGTAAAATTTCTTATTAGAATTTGAGATTGGCTCCGCTGTTTTGAATAATTACTGCCTGGTTTGTTAATAAACCACCAAACATAATAAATAGCAGTACTAGAATAAAAATAATGATGACAAAACAGCCCCATCCATATTTTTTTGTCTTTAAAGCAGCAAAACTAGTCTTGAAAAAATTACCCATTGAAGAATATTTAGGTTAGCAAGCACTAAGGTATAGTTTTCATTATCGGCAGGCATTACATGAAAGTTCTTCTGAATTATAAAATTCTCACCATCTACCTAATTATAAAAAAATTCTGATATAGAATTCTTCTATAGCTAATAAATATATTCCTCTTTAATTTTAAACAAAAAAAAAGCACTTGCCAGAGGCAAGTGCTTTTAAATAGTTTTATTTTAATTAAAATTTCTCGATACCAGCAAAAAAGAAGCTACCTTCTATTTGTGCATTTTCATCAGAATCCGAACCATGAACAGCATTAGCTTCAATTGATTTTGCATATATTTTACGGATAGTGCCTTCCTCAGCATCTTCAGGGTTGGTTGCTCCAATTAATTTTCTGAAATCAGCTACAGCGTTATCTTTTTCTAATATCATAGCTACTATATGTCCGCCAGACATGTAAGAGCGTAAGTCATTGTAAAAAGGTCTTTCAGCATGTACAGCATAAAATTCTCCTGCTCTTTCTTCTGAAAGCTTAGTCATTTTCATTGCTACTATTCTGAATCCTGCTTCTTCTATCATTTTGGTGATACCACCAATATTGTTTTCAGCCACAGCATCAGGCTTAATCATCGTGAATGTTCTGTTTCCAGCCATTTTTCTATATTTATTGTTTGTAAAATTTAATGCAAATTTAATGGATAATTCTGATTACAAATATTTTAAAAGCGGAAATATGAATTCTTACTTTACTTTTATTAATGTGTGTTTATGGACTTTATGATTTGTTTTTCTTTAAATTCTTAGCAACTTTGCAAATCAATCTATACCTATTAGGGTTAATGATTCTGCATGCAAGATATTTTAAAGCTCAAAGAGGTATTACAAACTCCTCAAAATATAGTAATTACAACGCATCATAAACCTGATGCAGATGCCCTTGGGAGTAGTTTAGGCCTCTATAACTATTTGCTTAAAAAAGGACATAAAGTAACTGTTATTACCCCCTCAGATTATCCTGATTTTCTTAATTGGATGAAAGGTAATGATAAAGTTGTCATTTTCTCTGGAAAAACAGAAGCCGAATGTAAAGTTTTAACTGAAAAGGCCGATATCATTTTTTGTTTAGACTTCTCTAATTTAAACCGAATAAAAGATTTGGGAGAATTCGTGCGAGTTTCTTCAGCAATAAAAGTTTTAGTTGATCATCACCGGGATCCGGAGGAATTTGCTGATTATGGTTTTCATGATATTAATTCAGCTTCAACTGCACAATTAATTTATAAAACTATAGTGGCCTTTGGCGATAAGCATTTGATAGATAAAGATATTGCGGAATGTATATATGCAGGTATAATGACCGACACTGGATCTTTCAAACATCCAAACACCAATAAAGAAGTTCATGAAATTGTGGCGGAATTAATTGAGCATGGAGCAGATAACTCTGAAGTGTCTCGTTTAATTTATGACACCAATTCATTGGACCGTTTAAAGTTTTTAGGATTTGCCCTAAGTCAGAGGTTAACTGTTTTCCCGGAACATCATGTGGCATATTTTGCTATTTCAATGAAAGATCTGGAGCAGTTCAAGTCAAGAACAGGCGATACCGAAGGACTTGTTAATTATGCATTATCTATAAATGGCATTACAATGGCGGCTTTATTTACCGAAAGCGAAGAAGGTGTGAAATTATCTCTTCGATCTATTGGTGATTTTGAGGTTAACACCTTGGCAGCTCATTATTTCAATGGTGGCGGGCATAAAAATGCTGCAGGCGGAATAAGTCATAAGAGCCTTAAAGACACAGTTGCTCTTTTTGAAAACATTATTAAAGAATATTCAGTACAACTTAAAAATAAAAAACCAATTGAAACGTATGTATAACATGAAAAACCTTACCGCAATTTTTTCAATAAGTCTGGTATTTCTATTTGCCTGTGACTCTAATAAAAAGGAAACCACTTCTGATGGTGTGGAGTATGTTGTAATCAGTTCCGGTGACGGCCAAGCGCTTGAAGAAGGAGATTATGTAACCTATTTGCTTAAAATGATCGATTCTAAAGATTCTGTTTTAATCGACAGTGAAGAGGTGGGTGAAATGCCTTTGCAAATTGATTCCGCCGCCTTGAATAAAAGAGGGAAATTATTTTCTGTTCTCCAGGAAATAAATGTTGGAGATAGTATTAAAACTATCCTTACAGCTAATGAAATATTTATGAAAGGATTTCGCCAGCCTTTAAGTGAGGATATGGATAATGAAGAAAGGATTACTGTGTTTGCCAAAGCTAATCAGAAATATGATTCTGCAGGTTTCATGCAGTGGCAAGAACAAAAAAGAACAGAGATGATGGCTAAAATGGAGAAGGAGGCTGAAGCTCAAAAACTAATTGACGATGAATTAATTCAAGAGTATTTATCTGAAAACAATATAGATGCTCAGCAAACAGAATCTGGTCTTTATTATATTATCACTGAAGAAGGCAATGGAGAATCACCTGAACAAGGCGATACAGTAAAAGTAGACTATGCGGGTAAATTGATGGACGGAACAGTATTTGATACATCAATAGAGGAAGTTGCTAAAGAGAATGAAATGTATAATGAACAAAGACCTTATGAACCATTAGAGTTTCCTTTAGGCCAAGGCCGGGTAATTCCAGGATGGGACGAAGGTTTGGCATTATTAAATGAGGGAGCTAAAGCAACTTTTTTTATACCATCTGGTTTGGCTTACGGTCCAAGACAAGCAGGTGCCGCAATACCGCCAAACTCAGTATTGGTTTTTGATGTAGAATTAGTTGATGTAGTCCAATAAATCTGGATGAAAGCGAATTTATTATTATTACTTGTTTTAGGCTTTATTGCCTCATCATGTTTGGATGTTGAAAATGAAGAACCTTGTTTTCAACCCGAATGTGTGAAAGAACAACTTGAAAAGGATATTGTTATCATCCAAAATTATTTGGATGATAACAATCTTCAGGCTGAAAGGCACCCCTCTGAATTATTCTACATTATCCATCAGGAAACTGATAGTGCTTTAGCAAACCGGGGCCAAGAGCTTTTAGTTAATTATACAGGCAGGTTTCTAGATGGAAAAGTTTTTGATACTTCTGTTGATTCTGTTGCCAGAGAAGCCGGAATTTATAATGAAAGTAGAGATTATCAGCCTTTTAAATTTACTTTAGGTGAAGGTAGAGTGATACAGGGTTGGGAAATAGGCTTTTCTTTAATTAGAAAAGGAAGTACTGCTACTTTAATAATTCCATCCTATTTAGCATATGGACCTAGAGGTAGCGGATCAATTGCCCCCAATACAGTTTTACTTTTTGAGGTTGAACTGGTAAATATTAGATATTAAACACAAAGTTATCAATGAATAAATATACTTTTTATGTCTTAATTATTCTTTTTAGTGCACTTTACTCCTGCACAAATGAAATTGATTGTTCAGAGCAGCCAGACACCTCTGATGTTGATCAACAACAATTAGTTAAAGATATCAACAAAATTGAAAATTATTTGAATGAAAATAATATCAATTATGAGACGCATTCTTCAGGTTTACGATACAGTATAGTAGAATCAGGAGAAGGTAATTCTCCCACTTTTTGTTCTACTGTTTTACTGGATTACGAAGGAAGAGTTTTAAGTGATTCTAGTACATTTATTTACCAGACTGATGTTCGATTTGCTATGAGTGGAAACTTCGTTAGTAATGGGTTAAGACTAATTCCTGGAATGAAACTAGGTATTAAACAAATGAATAAAGGTGCTGATTACAGAATTTTTATTCCATCAGGACTTGGGTACGGAGAAGAAGGCATTAGGAGAGCTGATAGCACATATGTAGTTCCTCCTAACACTAATCTGGAATTTAGAATCAGGCTTAACCAATACTAGGGTGAAAGAAATCTGTTTTGCTACCAATAACTCTAATAAAATTAGAGAAATTGAGGTGATGCTTGATGGCATGCTTAAACTAGAATCCCTCAATGAAATAGGGTGTAATGAAGATCTTGCAGAAGATCAGAATACATTAGAGGGTAATGCAGAACAGAAAGCCAATTATGTGGCTACTCATTATAATGTAAGTTGCTTTGCCGATGACACTGGCCTGGAGGTGAGAGCTTTAAATGGAGAGCCGGGTGTTTACTCTGCCAGGTATGCAGGAAATCAACGATCCGATGAAGATAACATGAAATTACTTCTTGAAAAGTTGGAAAATGTTAATGATAGATCTGCACAATTTCGAACTGTGATATGTTTAATTATCGACAATAAGAAACATTTTTTTGAAGGAATTGCAGAAGGTACAATTGCTGAGGAAATAACTGGGAATAAAGGATTTGGATATGATCCCATTTTTATACCCCACGGTTTTAAGAAATCCTTTGCTCAAATGAGCCTCCAGGAAAAAAATGAAATCTCTCATAGAGGTAAAGCCGTAAGAAGTTTTGTTAATTTTTTGAAAACTAATTTTCTATAAGCAGATTAAAGAGTAGTTTTGCATTCATGAACAATCCTTTCATCGTTGGCATCACCGGAGGTAGTGCTTCAGGAAAAACAATGTTTCTCAAAAGCTTGCTAAGTCATTTTAATAGTGATGAGGTATGTCTGGTTTCGCAGGATAATTATTATCGAGACAGACATCTTCAACCAAAAGATGAAAATGGTATAGAAAATTTTGACACGCCTCAATCAATAGAGTTTGATGAATACGCACGTGATATCAAATCCCTAAAAGAAGGGAAGGCTGTTTCTCGTAAAGAGTACACTTTCAATAACCCTAATATCATTCCCGAAATATTAAATTTTAGCCCTTCAAAAATAATTGTTGTTGAAGGGCTTTTCGTATTTTATTTTCCAGAATTGGCTAAACTTTTGGATCTAAAAGTGTTTATTGACGCTAAGGACTATGTAAAGCTAAAACGAAGGATAGTGCGCGATAATTCTGAAAGAGGTTATGACCTGGATGATGTGCTATACCGTTATGAAAAACACGTGGCACCTACTTACGAAAAGTATATAGAACCATTTAAGTACGATGCAGATATTATCATTCCTAATAATAATAAGTTTGATAAAGGTCTGGAAGTTTTAGTCTCTTATTTAAAAAGTAAAAGCATATGACCAATCGATTTGCAGTTATAGGACTTGGGCAATTTGGAGAATCTATCGCCAGAACATTGGCTGATCGTGGAGCGGAAGTTTTAGCCATAGATATCGACCTTGATAAGGTTGAGGCATTAAAAGATGAGGTTGCCTATGCTGTCGCCTTGGATTCAACAGATGTAAAAGCTTTAAAAGCTCAAAATATTCAGGATATGGATGCTGTAGTGGTAGCCATTGGGGAAAATTTTGAAGGCCTACTCTTAACAACAGTGCTTTTAATTGAATTAGAGGTAAAAAGAATTATCGCCAGAGCAGCCAATTCACAACAAAGGATGATATTGGAGAAAATGGGTATAGAAGAAATTTTATCTCCAGAAGAAACTGTGGGTAAAACAGTGGCAGAAATGTTGCTTCACCCGAATATGCGCTCTTTCTTACCCCTGCCCGATGATTACGAAATAGTGGAAATTAACACCCCCTCACGCGTTGTTGATCAAACCATAAGTGAAATTGGTTTGCGTGAAAAGTATAACCTTAACCTAATTACAGTAAAGCGTTTTTTTAAGGAAAAGAAGGGTGAAGAAATGCATGATGTAGAACACATTATTGGTGTTCCCAGGGCAGATACTTTCTTAAAGGAAACAGATATTATGATTTTGTTGGGTAAATCCCAGGATGTAAATAAGTTTATTGAGGTGAATAAGTAGCCGCTTCTTAAAGAGCTTTTCCAAAGTTCTAAACTTTGAAAAAGTTTCCGGAAAAATATTTATCCCCCCCTTATTTAAATGCCAGAGCATTATTCCGTAACCCACAACTCTTATTGATAGGCCAGACCTACTATTTGCTTTTGGCCTCAGATGAAGGTGCCTCAGCAATGGATAGAAATACAGAGCAGTTTATCTTGAATCTATTGAATAATTTAAAATCGAAAAAAGCTATCATGATAGTAAGCCATAGAATGAAAGTGGCTTCATTCTCAGATTATATTTATATACTGGAAAAAGGAAAAATTACAGCAGAAGGTAGTCCTGAAGCTTTAGTAAAAGAGGAAAACTTTTTTAGTCGTGCATTAAATGAATTAAATCAGGCAGTTGGGTTAAATTGAGAATTACTATAGTTCTCCTGCTTATTAATGTGAGGAGGCTAAATGTAATTCATATATATAATATTTATTTTTTTTGCATTTGATCTGTAAGTCCAGGCTAACAATACCCCTGTCTATTACAATTAATTATCTTATTTGGAAAAAATTTAACTATCTAATAAAACACCTGAGTTTCATCAAAAACATACTGCTAGAACAGTGGTCAAGTTTGATGCTTTTCTAAATTCAGTAGTAAATTCTTACCATCCAAAGATGTTTCTTAGTACATTTGAATACTTGGGTATTAATTTATGAAACAAAAAGTAGCTTTAGTATTAGGTAGCGGAGGCGCAAGAGGAGTTGCTCATATTGGTGTAATTGAAGCCTTGTTGGAGAAAAATTTTGAGATTACCTCCATTGCAGGTTCCAGCATGGGAGCGGTAGTTGGCGGTATTTATGCAGCGGGCAAGCTGGACTTATATAAAGATTGGGTGACCAATTTTGATAAAATAGATGTTTTTAATTTACTTGACTTTACATTTAGCCTACAAGGCTTTGTGCGGGGGGAACGTGTATTTAGAGAAATGAACAAAATTTTGGGCGATATCAAAATTGAAGAAATGAGCATCCCATTTTCTGCTGTAGCTTCCAATATCCGAACCCAGCAAGAAGTCATTTATAATACAGGCTGTTTAATGGAAGCGTTGCGTGCCTCTTGTGCCATTCCTACTGTAATGAAGCCGGTCTATGTAGCTGAAGAGGAAATAGTAGATGGAGGTGTGCTTAACCCGATTCCCATTAACATTGTGAACCGAACAGAAGGAGATATTTTAATAGCGGTAAATGTTAATGCTAACATTCCTTATGTGCCCCCTGCCCCAATAACAGCCGTTGAAATTCAGGAAGCTCAATATTATAACCGTCTTATTGATGATTTTAAATTAAAATTGAAAAATATGTGGCCCTATTCACCTAAAGATTCTTCTTTAGATACACCTGCCAGCATTAAAAAATTTGGATATTTTGATTTGTTAAATCGCTCTATCGATCTCATGCAACAGCGTATTACTACACTCCAAATGGAAAAGTATTTACCGGAAATGATGATTGATATATCTCGTGAAACATGCGGTACTTTTGAGTTTTATAAAGGGAAAGCATTGGTTGAAGCCGGTAAAGTAGCCTTTGATGCAGCTTATAATAACTATCATCATGGACTGGAGAGCAATAAATAAAATTTTAGGCAATATTGACCTTTATTGGTTAGACTTTATTTTAAAAGGACATTTACCCGATAATGCCAAATTATTGGATGCCGGATGTGGGGAAGGCCGGAATCTATATTACTGTATGCAAAATGGCTATGATGTTTTTGGAGTTGATCAGAATCCGGAAGCAATCCGTTATATTAAAATCATTGCAAATCAGCTAAAATTGGATAATGTAGATGCACGTTTTCAGACAATGAATTTAGCTAAATTGCTTTTCCCGGATGAAACATTTGATGTAATTATTAATTCTGCAGTGCTACACTTTGCTGAAGACAGAGATCATTTCTTAAAAATGTTAGGCGAATGCGTGAGGGTACTGAAACCCGGTGGGAAAATGTTTATACGAACTATGACCAATAAAGGTTTAACGCATGAACAGAATTTGCCAAATAAAAATGAAGACAGGTTTCTTCTGGATGACGAACTTTTAGAGCATTTTTGTAAAATTTACTGTCTAGAGTTTCTAGAAACACCTAAAAATGTGATAGTTGGGAATGTAAGAACTATGGGGACCTATACTTTTACAAAAATAAAAAATGGATAATGAATCTATTTATTACATATTAATATGGCTTATATTTCTTTTATTTCCATTCTTTTGCTGCTTCACTTATAAATTATATTAATAAAGTGAAATAAAAAGCACATTGATAACTTTAAGGATATTTGATATTTAATCTTTTAATATTAATAACTGATTATATTTACCTCTGTAAAACATATGGGGAAAATTTCAGTAAAAGATATAATTTTAGGCAAAAATGTGCATATATCTATAGAAAGTGACTATAGAAAGTCACTGCTAGTAGGTGTAAGTTGCCTTATTTTGGTTGTTATAAGTACAATCAATGGCTTACTGAACATATTGCTTTGGGATTTAAACCTAACCCCTACCTTTATGGTGGGAATTTTGGGAGGAATTTTGGGGTTTACTTTAAACCGATTTCATAAATTTGAATTGGCAAAACATACTTTACTGCTAATTGCTCTTTTCTTTGTATTCACCTTCATGAGTAATGAGGGCAAACATTATGGATCACAACTTTATCTTTTTACAATACTGGTAGCTTCAATTTCTCTTTTTGGGTATAAAAGAGTGAAAGTTTGGTTATTTTATTCATTTCTGGCATTTTTTTGTTTTGCATTAAGTGAATTAACTGATTTTAAATTTATCAGTATAGATACCTTAGCAGAGGCAAAAGAAGATAATATTTACTTTCTAAATTATTTTTTCACTTTTATAAGCTTAATAATAATCATTTATTTTCAGGTAAAATTACAATATAAATCTGAAGAAAAATTGATTAAAAAGGATAAGCAATTGAAAGAAAGTGAAGAGCGATTTAGATTAGCGGTTGAAGGCACTAATGCTGGCATTTGGGACTGGGAGAACATCAACAAAGATCAACAGTGGTGGTCTCCGAAACTTTATGAACTTTTAGGATATGCACCTGAAGAAATAGAGGCAAATAAAGAATCGTTCAAAAATTTATTGGCACAAAAGGAAGATTTCCCAAGGTTAGTTAGTGATTTCAGAAAGCATTTTCGAGATAAAGAACCCTTCTCAGTTGAATATAGATTCAAGTGTAAGGATGGCAGCTTTAAATGGTTCCATGGGTCAGGCCAGGCCAAATGGACTGAAGATAAACAGCCTATTAGAATGGTAGGTTCTTTAGTGGATATTACTGAGAAGAAAACCAAGGAAGAAGAAATTCAGGAAAAAAATGATTTACTGGAAAGGACCAATGCTGAATTAGATAGATTTGTATATAGTGTATCGCATGATTTACGTGCTCCCTTAAATTCAATTCAGGGGTTGATCAATATTTCTGATACAACAGATGATATTAAGGAATTAAAGCAATTGATGGGCATGATGAAGAATAGAGTTAAGAAACTTTATTCTTTTATAGATGAAATAATAAGCTTTGCCAGAAATTCACGAACAGAAATTGTGAAAGAACCCGTTCAATTATTCAAATTAATAACGGAAGTTTTTGAAAATGCGCAATACAGGGAACAAGCTGAAGACATTGATTTTCAGCTTTTAATTGATGCCGAAATAATAGTAAATACTGATCAAGGGCGCTTGAGTGTAATTTTGAATAATTTGGTGGATAATGCCATAAAATATCATAGGCATGGTAAGCCCGATAAATATGTAACTGTTAAATCAGTAGAGGACATTAACTCAATAATAATTCAGGTGATAGACAATGGACAAGGAATACCTCTTCAAGCTCAGGATAAAATATTTGATATGTTTTATAGGGCATCGGATAACTCTAAAGGGTCAGGCTTAGGCTTATATATTGTTAAAGAGATGATAGAAAGAATAGGAGGAGAAATTTTTATCAAATCAGCTCCGGGAGAGGGTACTACTTTTTCAATAAAATTACCTAAAATTTAAATTCATTTTATTTTTTAAAGTTCTCTTCTTTTCACTTGATGATTTAAGTTTATCTTTGCCTTATGGCAAAAAATGAACAAATTCCCGAGAACACTCTTTTTAAAGATATAGTATCCCACGCAAAAGAATACGGCTTTGTATTTCAGTCCAGTGAAATTTACGACGGACTTCAAGCGGTATATGATTATGGACCATTCGGATCAGAACTTAAAAAGAACATTAAAGATTTATGGTGGAATACCATGACACGCTTTAATGATGATATAGTAGGTTTGGATTCAGCTATTTTCATGCACCCCGATACCTGGAAAGCTTCAGGCCATATTGATAGTTTCAACGATCCTATGATTGACAATAAGGATTCAAAGAAAAGATACAGAGCCGATGTGTTGCTGGAAGAGAAAGCTGCGGTATATGAAAAAGCTGGAGATCTGGAGGAATCATCTGCTTTATTACAAAAAATGGGACAGCTTTTGGAAGCAGAAGATTTAAATGCTGTTCGTGAATTGATTATTTCAGAAGAAATTATTTGTCCTGTTTCCGGTACGGCTAACTGGACGGAGGTACGTCAGTTTAATTTAATGTTCTCCACTCAAGCGGGCAGTTTAGCGGAAGATTCAAATAAAGTTTATTTACGTCCTGAAACTGCGCAAGGGATATTTGTTAACTTTTTAAATGTACAAAAATCTGCCAGAATGAAAA
>JBEPWY010000091.1:0-10857 GCA_041642185.1 Marivirga sp. | reverse complement strand
TTCAAATGCTGCCATCCCACCCATTGAAAGGCCTCCGAGATAGATTTTCTTTTGATCGATAAAATCTTTTTCAAGCATGGAATCCAGTAGGTTGATGACTATATCAAGTGCTTTATTGGGTTCTCCATCATAGTTGAAACCGAAAATATTGTCTTGTTTTGATCTGTTTACCTCTACTTTTGACCAATAATCATCTTGAGGACATTGAGGAAATATAACTATGGCGGGGAAGTTTTCTCTGTTTTTTTCATTCAGAAATAATCTTGAACCATGTGTCAGTTGTTTCTCATTGTCATTGCCTCTTTCACCGGCACCATGCATAAAAAGTACTAATGGATACTGCTTTGAGGTATCAAAACCTTCAGGGTAAAGAATTCTGTAGAGAAGAGTATCCTTTCCTTCAACATATTTCTCCCTTTTAAACTCATCATTATTTTGCCCATACATCATTACAGGAAATAAAATTAAGGTACAGATGAAATAAATTTTAATCTTCATAAGTGAAACCCAGTTTATCAAGTCCATTTTTCAATTCGGGAACTGTCATAAATAAATCCCAGATCAGGCCTGTACGATAATTTTCTATCATCACAGGGATCGGCCCCTGGTCTATCGCTAAATAACGTGGTACATACCAATCGTGCTCGAAAGAAAAAGCATCATAAGGACCATAGTTTCCAACAAGACTATCCTGAGCAGGTTGATACACGAATTTTAAGAACTGCATACTTTCTTCCGGCGTATATGGGAAAGAGGATAGTGCAGCAGTTGGGCTAATTACGCCTAAATCGTTAGAAGGATTATGGCCCGCATAGCCATTCATAGAATAACTGGAGGTAAGTCCCCAAACCTCAGGACCGTAACCTTCATGATTTTCAGGGTTATCTACACAATATTTGTAATGGATTAATGCATGGTTTTTATTCAATTCCCAATAATCACCATATCGGTCTTTTAACCCATTCGGATCGAGTCCCAGATAGGAATAATGTGCCCAGAATAACGGGCCAACCGGTTTATCATCATGTTCATAATGATCCAGAATAGTGGGTAAATCATAAAAAACAGTATCATTGGCTATTGCTCCATTTCTCGCCCAGCCTTCATGGTACACGCTTGCATCAATAGCGTAATCAGGAGAGGAGGCTGCCAACACATACATAATCAGGGCTTCATTATAGCCTCCTACGGGGAAATTCATATCCCAGCCATGATTAGGCGACCAGTGCCAATAGAGCACATTTTCACCACCTTTTGTATACCAGTTCCATTCTACCTCTTCCCATATTTTTGTAATTCTCGATGCCAATGCTTTTTCCTGCTCATTACCTTCTTCAAAATATTGACGGACTGTGAGCAAGCCCTGGATAAGGAAGGCAGTTTCCACTAAATCTCCCCCATCATCATTTTGGCTAAAAGCTTTCACTTTGCCTGTTTCTCCATTCAGCCAGTGAGGAAATGCACCATGAAATCGATCTGCTTTTTCTAAAAAACTAATTATTTTTTCATATCTGTTAAGTGCTTCCTCTCGACTGATAAATCCTCGTTCAATACCAACAAGGATAGCCATTAAGCCGAAACCTGTTCCGCCTGTGGTGACAATATGCTTATCATCAGACGGATAATTATCATCTTCATGAAAGCGTTCTCTGGCCAGCCCTGAATTGGGTTCTGCTCCATCCCAGAAGTATTGGAAAGTTTGGTATTGTACCAGGTTCAGCAGTGAATCCTCACTTAAGATTGTTTCAGAGGATACATTTTCCTCCTTAGTTTGTTTATTATCGGCGGGAGTGCAACTGCTGATTATAAAAATGATACTAGTAAGAATGAAAAATTGCTTCATATTTCTTTTTTTTAATAAGTAAACCCAAGTTTTGTTAAGCCTGCTTGTACCTCCGGATCAGACATATATAAATCCCAGATAAAGCCTGTTCTGTAATTTTCTATCATAATGATAATGGGACCCTGATCTATAGCCAGGTAAGAATCAGCATACCAATCTGCAGTAACATTAAAGGCATCATAAAATCCATAATCACCCCAAAGGCGGTCGCCCATTAAATAATAAAAATGCCTGATGGCATCCAATGATGCTTCAGGAGTATAAGGGATGGATGAAATGGCGGCTGTGGGAGTTATTACTCCTAAATCATTATAAGGAGAATGGGCACTATAGCCATCCTGGTTATCACTGGCAGTCAATCCCCACGAATCTTTACTGTAACCGACATAATTCAGCGGATTAGCTATTACATATTTCCTGTTGATTTGGCTATGGGCTACATTTTGCACCCAATAATTGGCGTATTGATCTTGCAGGTTGCGAGGATCCATACCAAGGAAAGAATAATGAGCGAAGAACAATGGACCGCCTCTGTCCGAGCCCAGTGGCATGATAATCCCATAAGATGGATTGCCATTTCTGATATCGCCATTTTGAGCCCAGCCTTGCTCATAAACTTCTTTGGAGATAGGATAAGTGGGAGAGGAGGCAGCTAATGTATAAACAATTAAACTTTCATTCCATCCACGGATAGGATGGTTCATTTCCCAGGCATAATCAGGTGACCAGTGCCAGTACAATACGTTTTCACCTCCTTTGGTGAACCAGCTCCATTCCACTTCTTCCCATAAGGTGGTAATGGTATTGATGATGGCAGCTTCTGCAGGGATAGTTTCATCCAGAAAGGCCCTTACAGTTAAAAGTCCCTGTATCATAAAGGCTGTTTCAACCAGGTCAGCACCATTGTCTTTTTCGCTGAAAGCAATGGTTGCTCCTGTATTGCCATTCATCCAGTGGGGCCATACTCCGTGGAACCTATCTGCCTGACTGAGGAAATTGGTGATTGTGGCCAGTCGCTCCACGGCTTGTTGACGTGTTATGAAATTTCGGTGAACGCCGACTAAAATAGCCATTAAGCCAAATCCGGAACCGCCAATGGTTACTAAATCACCTGAGCTGTTTCTTTCTCTGGCTAATCCGCTGTTAGGATGGGCGAAATCCCAGAAGTATTTGAATGTCTGGC
Organism: Marivirga sp.; assembly: GCA_041642185.1. Lineage (GTDB taxonomy): Bacteria > Bacteroidota > Bacteroidia > Cytophagales > Cyclobacteriaceae > Marivirga. The sequence goes on along the minus strand of JBEPWY010000091.1, from coordinate 7,831 downwards.
TTTGAATTTTAGTGAGTAACTCCTCATCTGAAATCGGTGTAAATTTATTAGTGGAGTCTAGTTGCGTGTAAAATTCTTTGGTAAAGCCTTCAAAACTAAAATTATTGATACTTTTTAATTCCGGGGAAATATTAAGGGTGTAATTGGTTAAATATCTTGCTTCATCAAGTGCAGCAATGTTTAATATAGTATCTGCTTCAATGGCGAAGTTCAGTGGTAATTTGTTGTTTTGATTGATGATGGAAATAAGGTTTTGAAAATCGCTTTCAGGGTTTATTGGGTCAGAAAATTTTAGTGTAATTTGAGGATAAAGAGGAACATTGGTAATTCTTGCAGATGATGTTAAATCTTTACCGTTTATAGTGGCCTCTTCCAATAAAAAGGTGCCTGCTATAGTTTTAAAAGTATAAGTGGCCCCCGGAAACTCACTTCCTGAGCTGGATTGAATTTTGCCAATTTGAACGGTATAAATTGTACTGTTTTCTAAATCAGCTTCTGGAATGGCGGCAATTGTTTTGTCCTCATCCAGGTAAGTGAATGTTAAAGGCGCTTCGCTGCCTTCAGCAGTACTTATTGTGATGTTATTCTCTGCTGTCTCTTTATTTAAAGCTTCTGAGAATGTAATAACCAACCCTTTGTCGATAGGTGCACCCTCAATGGTTTGGTTCTGTTTTAAATCAATGGTTCCAACTCTAATCTTTTGTAATTGCAATAAGCCTTTTTCTTCTTCAATAGGGCTGTCATCGCTACAAGAGAAAAATAAAAGAAAAGTGAAAAGAAATATGTATTTGAATACCTGCATATATGAAAAGTAAAAAAAGCAGAGGCTTTTACGGCCTCTGCTTATCTTCATGAAACAATTAAACTATTATGGCCTTTCAGCATTGTACAATTCGAGTACTTCAGCATCAGTAAGAGCCACATCAAAAATTCTGAATTCATCCATTTGGCCTTTAAATGCATAAGGTTGACCACCACGCTCTGGAGATAATCCTGAGTCACTTAATATAGCCCAAAAAGGTAAAGCAGTTCCAATATATAGGTTTGTATTATTATTCGGATCTGCTTCAATGGTTGAAACATCTAAAGAAAGGTTTCCTGCAATATTTCCATTTTCATCAGGAATGTAGTTAAACTCTGTACCAAGCTCCCCATTAAAATAAAAAGATTTCTTGTTTTGAGTAGCATCATAGGTAGTTAAAACATGTAGCCATTCTCCATAATTATCTTGAAACCAACCCAAGTTATCCTTTTCAAAGGTTCTATCACCAGCAGGCTCTCTACCTTCTTGTTTGTTTTCATCGAATCTTTTAATAAATTCTGGATCAGTACCTCCGCTATTATTGTGATTAGTGAAGTATTGCATATAATCTTGTATTACTCCCCCATTATCAAATCTACCCCAAGCATGGTAAAATCCTTGTTGGCCTCCTAAGCCGAACGTAACATACTGTTCATAATTAGCTCCTAAATGATCAGTATATTCAGACTCTGTAGGAACTTTAATCCAATAGCTTATGGTCTGGCTTGGGCTGGTTAGATCTGCTCCATATTCTACACCTACATAATTTGTGGTACCGTTAAAATTGGCAGCATTTTCGAAATTGCCAAATCTGTCTTCTGTTAAAGTAACTTCATTATTGATTATGGTATGACCTTGTAGGTCGGTTACTTCATTGTCAAACGGAATATAAAGCACCAAACTTTCTTCCTGTGGAATAACTGCCGGAGCACGCCCTGCTGTTTTAAACGTTCGGGTGGTACTTGTAAAAGTGCCGCCGTCTTCTGCCAACACAGCAGAACTTATTGTCAATGTATAATCAGTACCTCTGGTTAATTCTTCAGCAGGGTCAATTGTTACTGCACTCCCGCTTGAAGAAACTGTTGTATTTACTGTGTTAGTGCCCTCTACCAAGGTGAAATTACTGCTATTTGCAGTGGTTCCATCGATTTCCCTATCGAAGGTAATCACAATAGTAGCATCTGGCGGCACACTATCCGGCGAGGTAGCCTGATTTAAATCCACGGCAATTTCTTCACCTGTTTCCAGGCTTGTACCGGTAGCAATAATAGTTTCCACAGATAAATCTTCTGTAGCTACATCGTCATCATCATTGTCACATCCTGCAAATACCAAGGCGCTTAACAAAAATGCACCCATTAGGTATTTTGTTTTCTTCATCATTTCCATAGTCATTCAATTTAAGTTTACATTTAATTCCAATTAGGGTTTTGATCTAAAAGTCCATTAGTAATGTCTCTTTCTGATTGTGGTATGGGTAGTAGTTCATGTTTGTTGGTTTGAAAGCCCAATGGGCCCAAAATTTCCGGAGCTTTTCCCGTTCTGACTAAATCCCAGTATCGGTGGCCTTCCAGTGCCAGTTCATATCTCCTCTCATTCAAAATAATATCCTCTAGTACATCAGGATTGGTTTCTGTAATATCTTTAAGTATGTCAGTATTTCCTTCCCTTGCTCTTTCCCTAATTTGGTTAAGGTAAATTAATGCCTGTGCGGAATTACCGGTTTGGTTCAATGCCTCTGCAGCAATTAATAAAACCTCGGCATATCTGATCAGGCGCCTATTATGTTCGGTGTTAGAGAAGGGTGTTGTTCCCGGAGTCCATATTTTTTGGTTATAAGTTTCTGGCTGTCCATTAGCGGTTGTATCTGGCGTTTGGGGGTCGCCAAGAATTTCTATACCGTCCAATTCTTCACCGACAAAAATCACTGTTGCCTGCATTCTCGGATCGCCCTCTTCAAATGAATTAATTAAATCCATAGAGGGTCTATTGGCACCTATCCCTCTATTGGGTGTACCTCTTACTCCTTGCCCTATAGAATAATCATTATTACCAGCAGTAATTCCTCCTTGTGCCCCAATGCCACCAACTTCAAAAACAGATTCCATTCCAAATTCAGTTTCTTGACGGAAAGCATTTTCAAAGCTATTTTCTAAGCCATATTGTTGTGAATTAATTACCTCTTCTGCAAAAATTGCTGCGCTGTCAAATTCTTCCTGGTATAAATATACCCTGGCCAATAATGCTTTTGCGGCTCCTTTCGTAGCTCTGCCAATATCTTCAGCCGCATACTCAGAGGCTTCCGGTAAAACATCCATCGCCTTCCTTAAATCTGCTTCTATAAAATCATATGTCTGAGTAAGAGATGATCTGGTGAAATCTGTTTTCACCTCGGATTCAGTAACTAAAGGCACTCCTCCAAAACCTCTTGCTAAATCAGAATAATATAAAGCTCTTAAAAACCTGGCTTCCGCCAGGTAGCGTGACTTCAATTCCGTACTCATCTTAACTGAAGGAACCCTATCAATTACTACATTAGCCCTTCTTACCCCCGTATAAAGTGCCCTCCACCAATTGAGAATAAATGGATTGGTTACATTATGATCAAATACATCAAAAGGAAGTAAATCAGCAGTTAAATCACCCGGACTACTTCCCTTAAGTGCGTCATCGGACATGATATCATCAATTGGGTAGAAGCCTCTGTGATAAGTTCCATAGCGTAATACTTCATATACCGCATTAGTGGCAGCTAAAGCATCAGCCGGGTTAGAAGGAAAATTTTCCTGCGTAACCTGCCCCTGTGGTGATTTTTCCAAAAATTCATCTTTACAGGAAAAAAGAAAAATTGTAGCAGTTATAAAAGTTAAAACTTTGAGTTTTAGCATGATTTCTAATTAAAAAGTTATATTAAGACCTAAGCTATAAACACTTGCCACCGGGTAAATACCCTGATCAATTCCGCTTGTAAGGGCACCTCCACCTATTTCAGGATTGTAACCGGTAAAATCTGTAAGGGTAAATACATTGTTTCCTCTTAAATATACATTAGCCGTATTAAGGCTAAAGTTTTCAATTAAGTCCGAAGAAAAATTGTAGGATAACGTGATGGTTCTTAAACGTAGGAAACTTCCATCCTGAATATAATGAGAGGAAATTCTGTAATTATTACCTCCCTCAGTAGGGCGGGGTTCTGAATTACTTGTCCCTTCTCCTCTCCAGTAATTATAAACATGGGCTTCAAAATTATATCTGTCTGGCCTTACTGTTTCTTTATAATTTAATATTTCATTACCTTCCTGACCCTGAAGAAGGAAATCAAGACCAAATCCTTTATAAATAACACCGACATTAATTCCATAATTAATATCCGGAATAGGAGATCCTATAAAAGTTCTGTCTTCTCCATTTATAACACCGTCGTCATTAATATCTGCAAATATTAAATCACCAGCTTGTGTACCGGCAAATGAAGGCGTGTTAGCTACCTGATCTGCATTTTGAAATACACCCTCTACCTGATATCCATAAAATGAACCTATTGGCAATCCGGTAACAGTTCTTGAAACAATATTATTATTAATTGTTCCAAGTAATTCATCGGAACCCTCCACTCCGCTTACTGCTAATACTTCATTGTCTAGTGTGGCGCCATTAAACCCTATACTATAACTAAAATCTCCTATCTCATCCTCCCATTGAATATTAAATTCAAAGCCCCTGTTACGTACTTTCCCAGCATTGTAAAATACCAGGCCAGTTCCATTTCCTAAATATGCCGGTACTGGCAGGTTTATTAATACACCATCTGTATCCCTGTTATAATAATCTAGTTCTGCAGTCAACCGTTCCTGATAGAATCCTGCTTCTAATCCGATATTATACTGTTCTACAATTTCCCATCGTAAATCTGGGTTTCCAAAACTATTGTCCGATTGACCAAAATATACCTGTTCAGGCTGACCTAGCACAGCATTTAAGTTGTTTCCGACTACATTATACCCAGCCAAATAATTAATCTTATCATTACCTACCTGTCCCCAGCTGGCTCTTAATTTTAAATTGGTTATTACTTCAGGGAAATTCAATAATTCTTCATTAATGATATTCCATCCCAGGCCTACAGCCGGAAAATCACCGTATCTGTTATCTCCTAAAAATTTTGAAGATCCATCCCTTCTGTAAGTAAGGGTAACAATATATCTGCTATCATAAGAATAATTTATTCTTGCTAAATACGAGATTTGATTGTAAAAATCGTTAATATCTCTTACTCCATTATTAACTGAAGTGGGGTCTATATTGCCAGGATCTATATATCGAAAGTCCTCATCGTCCCGGATTAAGTTTCTTGCTGTTACATTGAAATTTTCATTTGTCACTTGCTGAACTGTATATCCTACAACAGCATTAATTTGACCATTTCCTACCTCCTTATCGTAGTTTACCGTGTTTTCCCAAATAATAGAAGCACGTCGGAAATTGCCTCTAGAAAACCTGCTTTCAGGATTTTGCTGTTGTGACTGGCCCACTGCATATACAGGAACAAAAGCTTCATTTTCTTCCATAAATAATTCAACTCCCAGACTTGATTTTAATGTAAACCCATCCAGAAAATACACTTCGCCATAAACCTGGCCTACTGTTGTTATTCCTCTTGTTAAGTTATCGGTATTATATTCAAAATCAGCTAAAATATTGCCTACATTAGGAACCACGTTAAAATCACCGTTTTCGTCATAAGGTGCTATGATAGGCCAGGCCCTGTAGGCATTAAAGGGGGCGTTACCGATTGTATTGTTCCTTTGAAAAGGCGAAATCGTAAGATTGGTTCCTACCGCCAGAAAATCTTTTGGAGTATATCTGTCATTTAACTTTAAAGTAATTCTTTTGAATCCTGATTCAGGAATAGTCCCTTGCTGATCGAAGTATCCCAGAGAGAAAAAGTATTGATTGGTTTCTGAAGCACCGATGACAGAAATCTGATGATTTTGAACCGGTGCTTGTTGGAATATCAAATCCTGCCAATCGGTATCAGGTAATGCATCAATATTATTGTAAGTACCCGGGTTAATTTCATTTACAACTTCCGCAAACTGCCGACCGTTTAATAAGTCTATTCTGTTTTGTTGAATTTGAATTCCATATTCTGAACTGAAAGATATAGAAGCAGCTTCTCCCTTTTCACCTAATTTAGTTGTTACAATAATTACTCCGTTTGCCCCCCTGTTGCCGTAGATGGCCAGGGCTGAAGCATCTTTTAATACTTCTATCGATTCAATATCCTTTGAATTTAGAAATGAGATATCATTTAAAATAACTCCATCCACTACGTATATAGGAGAAGGATCACCAGAAGTGCCAACTCCCCTTATTCTCACTACAGGAGAAGTTCCCGGAGCTCCGGATGAATTTGTAATTTGAACGCCAGCAACTTTACCTTGTAAGGCATCTACAGGGTTAACTGTGGGCATTGTTTGTAATTCTTCTCCTTTAACAGAGCTTACAGAACCAGTCATATCACTTTTTTTAATAGTACCATACCCTACAACCACTACTTCTTCCAAAGCGGCAATATCCTCTACTAATTGTACATCAATAATGGTTCTGCCATTTACATCTACCGTTTGTGTTTTGTAGCCTATAAAAGAAAACCGTAATTCAGCATCCTCTTCAACATCTAAGAGATACTTGCCATCAAGATCTGTAATGGCCCCTCTTGTGGTTCCGGTAATTTGAATGGAAACACCTGGAAGTGGTTCTCCGGTATCCGCTGCGGTAACAGTACCACTTATTTGTTGCTGCCCGTGGCTTACAGACGCCATTAATAACATGCCTAAAAATATCAGTATTACCTGCCTCATAATTTCTTTAACGGTCGGTAAATGGTTCAGGATGAATATATTGCTATGAATTTAAAGTAAATTAAATGTGAGATCAAATTAATAAACTTTAGAAATTCAATTTTATACAAGGGTAGTTTTGTGAAACCATACCGTTTTTTAGCGAATGATAAACAATGAAAATTGACTTAAAAGGAAGTGTGAATCAACAAATAGTTTTTTTATTGTCTTGGATAAAAAACATTTTAAAGTACAATTCGGTAAATTGAAATAATTATAAAATTATTGAAATTCTATATAGTTGATAAATTTTTCATAACCAAAGTGCAAATTGGAAGAGAGCTAAGCTTTATTATTGTTTTCTATTTCATGTTCGAATTATTGTCGAAATTGCCAAATAGCATCTCGTCAAGCGTATAATTATCTTCATTCAGGTGGGAATAAAAAGTATAAAACGCTTTCTGAAATGGGAATTTAGTACACGTGAATAAGGTCTTTGTGGTATCACTTTCATTTAACCACACTTTGTGCATCGTCTTGCTGAGGAAATGGTAGTATCATGCTAAAAGTAGCTTTTCGATCATAATCCTATGCTTAAATTCCGGGGATAATTAAAAATTATCTTCAAATGACTTTTGGCTTATATCATCAAAGGTTAAGTGATTGGTTGAATATTTAATGTAATAAAGGTCTTTAATACTCAGAATCGTTTTTTTTCTTATATGTACAAGGGTGTCTGCTGGAATAAAAATATTGACCAAAAGAATAAAGAAATAACATGGAAAGTGAATTACATTTAAATCATTTCAAAACAGTTGAAATATAATTAGCTATTCAGCTTTAACGAAGCTTATGATCAATATCTAATTAAGATAAGTTGTTACCTTTTTTAAAAAAAAGATATCCTAGGATAGCACCTTAACAAACACTTATTTCTTCATGAATTTTACAGCATTATTATATTCATCACCCTCAATATTAATCTGTAAATAATAAAGCCCTTTTGCTAATTTGTTGACATCAATCTTTTGATCATCAATATTTCCTGATTTTACTTTTTTACCATGTACATCAAAAATGGTGAAAGTTGCAGGCTGGGTGATATCTGTATGTAGCATCTCGCCGGCTGGATTAGGATATAATTGAATTATATGACCTCTAGCAGAGGTGTTGGCAGTTACTTCTC
>JBEPWY010000090.1:4102-10951 GCA_041642185.1 Marivirga sp. | reverse complement strand
ATTATCAAAAAGAATAAAATTTATATATAAAAAAAGCTATCCAGTTGGGATAGCTTTAGTTTAATAATGAGGTAAGTGAAATGTTTTATCTATTATTAACAAGGTAGGTGTTGAAATCACTGCCGTTTATTTCAGTATATTTTGTGTCCATTTCGCCATTTACCTTGAAATTTTTTAAATTTACTTCTCCATTTAATTTGGTATACTTAAGATTCAAGAAACCATCAAAATAGGTATTGCTCAAATTAATACCGTCATTCACTTCTGTATATTTGAAGTTAGCTTCATTATTAAAAGAAACATTTGAAAAGTTAACCATCTGATCAAATTCAGCATATTTATAATTTGCCTCACCATCGTATTTAGTACCTGAGAAAGTCACCTCATTATCAAACTCAGCATATTTAAAATTAGCTAAATCTCCAAAATTCATTGTAGAGAAATTGGCAGGAGTATTAAACTCAGCATATTTGAAATTAGCTTCATCTTTTATTTTAGAGCCGGAAAAATCTACATAGCTATCAAATTTTGAATATTTAAATGCTGCTCCCTTATTAAAGTTACAGTTTTTAAATATCACCTCCTGATCAAAGTTGGAAACAAAAGTATATTCTGAATCCTCGTCGTGGTAATAGGCCAAAACATCATCTTCAAACGTGCAATTGATAAATGTTATTTTACCTGAAATATCATTTTCTATTTTGTTATCATCTATTCCAAACCAGGAGGAGCCTGGTAAATCATCTTTCTTTTCCTGGTATGGAGTAAAATCTACAATACCTTTTATTTTAACGTTTTCATAAGCAACATTTTTACCGTCTTTGGCAGCTTGTATTACTTCTGAGGCACTAACTGATTGAGCATTTGCAGAGTATATGCCTAGTGCTAAGAAAAGGGTGCAGAATGTTAAGTTTAGCTTTTTCATAATGAATGATTTAAGTTTTTTGTAAATAGTTCTATTCAATAGATGTGCCTAAATCCTTAAGGGTTGCATACAGCAAAGGGAAAAACTCTGAAAAGTTTATTTATATGCTGGAATGAAGTGTTTTTTTAATGAGAGAAATAAAAAAAATAATTATTACTGATCGTTTTTGAACAGTTTAGTGTTCGCCTTTGAGCATAAAGCAAATAAAAAAAGCCGTCAAGTTTTACAAATTATAAAAAATGATGGCTTTTAAGAATGATTTTTATCAAATATTAACCTTCAACCGGCTCTCTGAAACCTACCCATGTAAATCTTTTAATTACATATTCCGGGTTAGTCAATGAAGCATTTCCGGAAGGGTTACCACCCGTTACATGGAAATCTGAGAATCCTGCATTTTGGTTTACATAAATACCTCCTGTTAAATTGAAACTAACAGGGGTTGCTGCCAATGACATGGCGTCCATTATAGCATGTTTGGTAGTTTCATCTGTAGTATAAGCACCACATGAAATAGCACCATGGTGTTCCGCAAGATCAGAAGCCAGTTCAATGGATTCCTGAGTGTTTTTGGTTTTAATCAATAATACCACGGGTCCAAAAAGTTCTTTCTTAAAGTTTTCTTTATCCTTGGTGCTCATTTCTACTACTATAGGAGTGGCTGTACGCGCATCCTTAAACATAGGATTTTCAATTGACCTGCTTTCCAGCCATACTTTTCCGCCTAATCTTTTAGCATCTTCTGTATGGGCAACAGTATTAGGGTTTTGTATGGCTCCCAATACAAATGGCCCTGCCTTAGGGTTATCTATCAAGCCATTAATATTATCTACAAGCTTCTGTGCAAATTCATCAAAACTTACACTTCCATCTGCTGTTTTAATACCATCTTCAGGAATAAAGAAGTTCTGAGGGCAGGTACACATCTGTCCTGAATATAAACAAATTGAGAAAGCTAAATTTTGTGCTACTTTATCAATATTGTCCACAGAGTCTAATATGATTGAGTTAACGCCAGTTTTTTCTGTAAATACAGTTTTACCTTTCAACTCTTCCAGATATGTTCCAAACGCAGAGCCTCCTGTATAGTCAATAATTTTAACAGCAGGATTTTCAGCCAGCTCTTTGGTAATCATTTTATCATAGGTATCAGGAGCTAACTGGCAAACATTAGGATCGATGCCATTTTCCTTTAATACTTTTTGAATTTCGGCTACTACTATCGCCATTGGCAATATAGCGCCTGGATGTGGTTTTACTATACAAGGGTTTCCTGTTACCAGGGAAGAATACAATCCGGGAACGGAATTCCAGGTAGGAAAAGTACTGCAACCTACTACCATACTGATTCCTTTAGGAACTGCCCTCCAGGTTTTATTCAACTGGATATTAAATTTACCCATTGGCTTATCCCATAATTTTTTTTCAGGAAATCTCTTAAGTTCTTCATAACCTAAAGCTAATGATTCCAATGCCCTGTCAGCAGCATGAGGGCCTGAGGCCTGAAATGCCATCATATAGCCTTGGCCAGTAGTATGCATGGTAGCATAAGCATTTTCAAAAAAGCGGTTTTTAAAACCTTCCAGACTTTCCACTAATATTGCAGCCCTGTCATCAATGCTTACATTTCTCCACTGACTCCATGCAGTTTTACTTCTTTCGATCAAAGTTTCTGCACTAAAGGCAGGATATAATATCCCTAATGGTTTTTGCAAATAAGGAGATTCTTCCTGGCCTACCCAAGCCTCTGGATCCTTTTGTAATAAATCTTCAAATTTTTTGTTCAAACCGGCTTGAAACTTCTCTCTACCGTCTTTATCGGCGTCTTCCCCGTAAATTTTTGGTGAAGGATGTTCCGGATATTGAGCATAAAATGCACGGTCGTGAATGGCATTTATCGCTTTATTTAAAGTTTCTTTGTGTTTTTTGAATAAACTCATCGATATTATTTTTTAAATTTGTCTGATTGTCAAAGCCTAAATATACATTTAAGATTTGAAGCAGGAAAATGCTTTTTGATAGATTGATATATTTTTCAATTACTTTTGACCTAATAAAGCAATATGAGAAACATTTTACTAATACTTTTTATTATACTTTCAGTAAATAAAACTCAAGCCCAACAGCAAAATTATGTGCCTGGCTTAGTGGTTGTAAAATTTGATCCTCAGGCTCAAAAAGGTAAATCTACTAATGTGCTAAACGAGGACTTATTGAAAGGTGATACAAAAATCACAAAATTAAGTAAGATTAGCTCGATTAAGCCTCTTCAAAGTAAAGGAACCGAGCCTGGTATATTATCCGGGCTTTATAAAATTGATTTACAAAATGATGTTGATGAAGAGGCATATATTGCCTATTTACATTCTTTCCTTAATGTTCAATATGCTGAGCTTTACCCAAATGTTTATCCTTTATATGTACCTAATGACCCGGAATCTAAAATAGGGAAGGCGCAAACAAGCCTTGAACAGATCAAAGCTTATCTTGCATGGGATATCACTCAGGGCGATGCTACAAAAATAATTGGCATTATTGATACAGGTGTGGATTTGGATCATGAAGATTTAAAAGATAACCTATACTTAAATACGGCAGACCCTGTAGACGGAATAGATAATGACGGTGATGGTTTTATAGATAATTATCAAGGGTGGGATTTTGCTGATGACGATAATAACCCGGAAGCGGATTCAAGTCCACATGGTACTGGTGTAATAGGAATTGCAGCGGCAGCCACTGATAATAATATAGGAATGGCAGGAATAGGGTTCAACACTAAGTTTATGCCCATCAAAATATTTAAATCAGAAGATAATTATTCCCGCAACAGTTTTGAAGCCATTATTTATGCTGCTGATATGGGCTGCGATGTGATCAATCTGTCATGGGGCAACACAGGCAGATACTCTCAATACGCTCAAGACATTATTAATTATGCGGTTCTGGAAAAAGATGTGGTAATTGTGGCTGCAGCCGGGAATACCAATAAGGAACTGAATTATTTTCCCGCCTCTTATGATAATGTTACTTCCGTAGGTTACGTAAATCAGAGTGATGAAAAAGATCCTAATGCCACTTATAGTGATTTTATAGATTTAGTAGCCCCCGGCACAAGTATTTATACTACACAAAATGATGACACTTATGCTCGTGATGGTGGCTCTTCTTATGCAGCACCTATGGTTGCCGGCGCAGCGGCTTTATTAAGAGCTGTGCATCCTGAATGGAATGCTTTACAGGTTATGGAACAATTAAGAGTGAGTTCTGATGATATAAACCACATAGGCACTAATAGCGATTATCAATATCAATTTGGTAAGGGAAGGCTGAATATATTTAAAGCACTTGCTGATTTTGACGATCCTGCTATTCGTATTTCTGATGTGAAATATACCAATGGATTGGAAGAAGCTGCTTATTTTGGTGATACACTTGATATCACTTTGGAATTCACCAATTATTTGTCAGCAACCGATAATATAGAAATTACTCTGACTTCAGAGAGCGATTATGTTACCGTCACCAACAATAATTTCACCATTTCGTCCCTGACTACTTTCGATAAAATCAGTAATACAAATCCCTTTAAAGTAGTTTTGTCTGAAGATTTACCTGAGAATGAAGCTATTAATTTTAGGGTTTTTATGAATGGTGAGTTTTATTCTGATTACCAATCGTTCCAGATACAATCAAGTCCTAAAATAAGAATTTTTGATTTTAATGGGTGGCATTTTGGCTTTACTGCAACAGGAAATATAGGGAGAAGCTATGAAACACCTTTTTCCAATTATGCAATGCAATATCAAGGAGTTAGGTTATTAGATCATTTTGGTATTGCATTAGTTAATTCAGTTGATAGCATTAGTCAAAATATAGCTTTTCAACCTACTAACTATAGATACCTGGAAGAATTTGAATCTGTAGAGAGATTAAAAAGGTACAATGACATAACTGCAAACTTGGATGTGAGGAGCATATTTAAAGAGCAGGATACGCTATCTTTCAAAACTGGGATATATGTGCAGCAAAGGTTATTGGGATGGGATGATGAAGGTGAAGAACCTATTCTTTTAATGAAGTACCAAATCATGAATAGGGGAGATCAGAACCTGGACAGTCTGTATTTCCAAATATTTGCGGATTGGTCAGTAGGTGGTCAGTCAGCCAATAAATTAAAATATGATTCTGCAACTCAAATGTCATATGCCTCAAATGAAGCTGAAACCACATTTGTAGGATTAGCTGTTCTTAGCCAGCATGATTCTTTATTTTATGCATTGGATATTGCTTCTGAAAATGGCCATACTTCTGATTTACCAAATGGTACCTTGAGTAATGGGTTATTAATGGGTTTTTCAACCAATTCATTTGGTGAATTATCTGCTGGAAATTTTACAGGTGGGAATAATGTAGCTGGTCTGCAAGGAATTCGTTTGAATACATTTCCTTCCGGCACATCGGTAGAATTAACAATGGCATTATTAACAGCTTCTAATCTAGTAGATTTAAAGAATTTGTTGGATAAGGCAAATGTGCGTAATAAAAGTATAGCTACTAATCCACCATTGGGTAAACAACTTTTTTTATGCGTCAATGATGCACCAGTGATTAATGCTCCTGATAAAAGTATATACAAAATATATGATTCGGCTTTATCTGAAACTCCTGTATTTGAGGGGGTGATATTTGAGCCTGGGTCAATTAAAAATGATTCAACATTTTATTATGAAGAAATTGATTCAGCCGGTTTTTCTTCCATCAGAAAAAGAATGGTATTATCTATCATAAAGCCGAAGGCACATTTTGAATTAGCTGATCAACCATTTCTGCTTACACCAGGGAAAACCAATTCGTACCAGTTTTATGATTTAAGTGAAAATGCCAATGCCTGGAATTGGAGCTTCGGTAATGGATATGAATCCATTAAGAAAAACCCTTTAATTACATTTAATGAGGAAGGCACTTTTGATATCGAATTAATTGTAGAAAATCATATTGGTTGTAAAGACACCTTTTTACTTCCTTTTACTACCGCCTGGAGAGCAAGTACACCTCAAATAGCCTCCGTAGAAATATGTAAAAATGATCAGGTAAGCCTGGAAGATCCTACATTATCTGAAGTGGTAGTTTATAGCGATAGTTTGGCAACAAATGAGATATACAGAGGCGTATCCTATTTGACGGAAAAGTTAGCAAATGATACTGCCTTTTATTTCAGAAATGAAACTGGGGATTATCCTTCAGAAATATTAAAAGTGGCAATAAATATTATCCCTCTTAAAGCTAAAATGCAAATCAAGACAGATATTAATTCTGAAAATGACAGCTTATTGGTAATAGCAAGAAGCTCAAGTACTTATGCTGAAGAAATTACCTGGTATATGGGAGGGGAGGAATTAAGCAGCGAAAAAGAAATATTTTTTAATCCAATGATGTTGAATGAGAAGCAACTTAAGTTAGTGGCAATCAGCCAGACAGGCTGTAGGGATACTGCTATTTTTAATCGATCACCAAGTGCTGATCCTCAGTTTCAAAATTATAATGTTTGTAGGAATTCAGACTTTATGATTGAAGCCAATAACTCAACAGCCGTTTATTACTTTTCCGATTCAGCACTTAGTAAATTTTTAGGAAAAGGAAATAGTGTTAAAATTAGTGATGTAACAGAAGAAACTAAAGTTTTTGCAATTAATGTGGAGGGCATCCAGCCATCAGCAATTGTTGAGGTGCCTATCTTTACTAGTGAATTATCAGCAGATTTTTCAATGCCGAAAGATACTTTAAATTTGGCCTATGGAAATGAAATAAGTATAACCGCCACATCAGAAGTAGCCAACAGTTGGTCTTGGCAATTTGGAAACGGACAGCAAGGAAATGCAAAAGAAGTACTAGCTTCTTTCGATACGCCGGGGGTATACTTT
>JBEPWY010000090.1:0-4092 GCA_041642185.1 Marivirga sp. | reverse complement strand
GATTTAAAAGTGGAGGATTCTTTAGGGTGTACAGAAATTTCTTCTAAAGAGCTGGTTGTGCTGAATGACCCATTATTAGGAGATAGAAATGAATTAAGAAAATTTTTCTCCATTTTTCCAAACCCTGCCAATCAGTTTATCCATTTAAAGGGAGAGTCAAATTTTACATATGATTCATTTACCATTATGGATATGAAGGGTACAGAATTATTTTCTAAGAAAAATAATAAACCAACTCAACAAGCTGAGGTTATATCAACAGCAGAATTCGAAAATGGAGCCTATTACTTAGTAGTTAAAAAAGGAAAAACGGAAGCTGCATTCATCTTTATTATTAATCGATAATTATGCGAAACATATATGCTGAACTTATCTCTATAGGAGACGAAATCCTTTATGGTCAGACTTTGGATACCAATTCTCATTATATAAGTGGGGAACTGGATAAATTGGGGATCAGAGTAAAAAGAAAAGTGACAGTTGCTGATACTGAAAAAGATATTTTGGAAGCAGTTGAGGAGGCCGAAAAAAATGCTGAGATAATTTTGATAACAGGAGGGTTGGGGCCTACAAAGGATGACCTAACCAAGGCTAGCCTGGCAAAATATTTTAATTCGGAAATGTATGTTGATGAAGAAGTATTACAAAATTTAAAGGAACGTTTTAGTAAAAGAGGAAGAGAACTTAATGTGCTCAATCGCAGACAGGCGGAGCTGCCGAAAAAATGCAAAGTAGTAAATAATAAATATGGTACTGCTCCTGGAATGTGGTTTGAAAAAGACAATAAGATTTTTGTATCCATGCCGGGTGTACCCGCTGAAATGAAATATATGATGGAGGACACAATACTTCCTGAGTTGAAAAATAGATATGAAACTCCGGTATTGATACACCAGATGATTAAAACCGTAGGAATTCCGGAAAGTGTTTTGGCTGAAAAACTTGAAGAGTGGGAAAATAATTTACCAAAAGAAATTAAGCTGGCTTATTTACCCGGATTAAACCAGGTGAAAATGCGATTGACAGCATCCGGAGATAGTAAAGCTCATTTACAAAAGTTATTGGAACAAGAAGTTAATAAGCTTTATGAGCAGGTGGGCAAATATATTTATGGTACCGACGAAGGAAATCTTGCTCAAAAGATTGGAGATTTGTTAAAAAAACAGGGATTAACTATAGCTTGTGCAGAAAGTTGTACAGGAGGACATATTTCACAATTAATTACTGCTAATTCAGGTAGTTCGGCATATTATAGAGGAAGCATAGTACCTTATCATAACGAATTGAAAATTAATATGCTGGGAGTAAAACCTGAAACCATTGAGCAGAACGGAGCAGTGAGCGAGCCAACTGTAAAGGAAATGGCAGAGAGAGTAAGGGAATTATTTGGTGCAGATATTGGTATTGCCACTAGTGGAATTGCCGGGCCTACAGGTGGTACAGAGGAAAAGCCAGTTGGTACTGTTTGGGTAGCTTTGGCAGATGGTAAGGAAACCCAAACGAAATTGTTTAATTTCCCCTTTGATAGGGAGAGTAATATTGATCTTACAGCAAATTCAGTTTTAAATTTGGTGCGACAAAAATTGAGCTCAAAATAATTGAGAAAAAGCGGGATTATCGTAATTTTGTGCAAATATAATTTGCTATTTCATATGCTTCAATTGATCAAAATATGTAGTAAATTGGCAAATGTTTAAGAGCTTAACGATTTGTTTTAATATCAGAACAGCTTTTAATATACTAAAGAATATAACAAAATTACCTGAGCGGGGTAAATGTAAATGTCATCTTGGGGCTTCATAAATTCTTAAATTAGGAAGTTAAAAGGTGTTATTTGAATGTTAAAAAGTTTTATTTTCAATAAAAGAAATTTATTTCATGGCAACTGTAGAAATGGTAATGCCCAAAATGGGCGAAAGTATAATGGAAGCAACGGTACTCACCTGGCTTAAAAAAGAAGGTGATACTATTGAACAAGATGAATCTGTACTGGAAGTAGCTACAGATAAAGTGGATACTGAAGTGCCTGCTCTAGAAGGAGGTGTCCTTAAAAAAATACTTGCCAAAGAAGGTGATATTGTGGGTGTAGGAAAACCAATTGCCATTATTGAAACAGAAGCCGAAGGAAGTGCAGACACTACTTCAGGAACATCTGCAGTAAAGGAAGAGCAAAAAGCCGAGACGGTATCTACTTCTCATACTCAGACAAAAGTAAGTACTGAAGGAGGGAACGGGCAGGAAATTGCTGCTCATTCTGAATCAGGAAAATTCTATTCTCCATTGGTGAGGAACATTGCCAAAGAAGAAAATGTTAGCTTGTCTCAATTGGAATCTATTAATGGTACCGGTAAAGATGGCAGGGTAACCAAGAAAGATATTTTAAGCTTTATAGATAAAAGAGGAGAGGAAACACCTGCGGTAGAGACTCAACAGCAAGCATCAGCTGCAGTGTCTCAACAAGCACCGGCTCAGGCACCACCAAAAGGTATGCCTGTAAGCATATCCGCTGATGATGAAATCATAGAAATGGACAGAATGCGTAAGATGATCGCCGGAAGAATGGTAGATTCCAAACGCATATCCCCGCATGTTACTTCTTTTGTGGAGGCTGATATGACTTCTGTTGTTCAGTGGAGAAATAAATATAAAAATCAGTTTAAAGAACAGGAAGGTGGTAATTTAACTTTTACTCCATTATTTGTGGAGGCTGTGGTTAAAGCTATTAAAGATTACCCGATGATTAATATTCAGGTAGACGGAGATAGAATTATCAAGAAGAAGCGAATCAATATTGGTATTGCTGTTGCTTTACCAAGTGGTAACCTAATTGTACCAGTTATAAAAGATGCTGATCAATTGAACATTCGTGGTTTAGCCAATAAGGTAAATGATTTGGCGAAACGTGCTAGAGATAATAAATTGAAAGCAGAAGAATTAGAAGGTGGTACATTTACTATTTCCAATGTTGGTTCTTTCGGTAATGTAATGGGTACTCCAATTATCATGCAGCCTCAGGTAGGTATTTTAGCTTTAGGAGCTATTGTAAAGAAACCTGCTGTGCTTGAAACTCCTCAGGGAGATGTTATAGCTATAAGACATAAAATGTTCCTGTCTCATTCTTACGACCATAGAGTTGTTGATGGTTCATTAGGGGGAATGGTAGTAAGAAGAGTGGCCGATTATTTGGAAAAGTGGGATTCTAAAAGAGAGTTGTAATTAATTCAAGAGGTGATATTTAATCATCTCTTGTCAATTCATAAATTAAGAAGCGAGTCTGAAAAGACTCGCTTTTTTTATTTTTAAAATTGATTGCCCAAAATATTGAACTTACTTTATTGGATTACCAGATTTGAGCCCATCCAGGAACACGCAAGAGGAATGGTTCTTTGTGCAGGAAATTTTATTGTCAATAAACCTTACATTTGATTATCAAAGCTTGATTTTTATAAGTATAGTAATAATATCAATTAGGTACAGTGGCCCTATTAAAATAGTATTGAATAAATAAATGAAATATTATTTATGGATGGTTTAAAAATATTTATTCATTATGCATATTGCTGCAAATTTATTTTCTAAACTTGCACCTTTATAAGGATTGCTGCGTTACATCAATTCAATTTATTCTACTAATTACTCTATGAAATTAAATGATCTGGCTACTACTAATCGGTTGTTGTTAATATTAGTTATACCTGTAGCCTTTTATATATTACAAGTTCTATCTTTTATTTTTATCCCGCTCATGTTTGCTATTTTTATAGCATTGCTATTTACTCCTATGATGAGGTGGATGAAAAAACGTAAATGGCCGCATTTTCTAGCTTTAAGCTCGGTAATATTAGTTTTGGTCTTGACTATTTTTACGGTTTTTAAAGTTGTACAGCTTTCAGGGAAACAAATACAATCTGGTAAAGAAGAATTATTAGTTAAACTTGATAATAAGGTAGAGAGTTTGATTCAGCCTTTTCTGAAGTGTTAGGAATGGAAATAGAAGCAAATCAAAGTGCTATTAAAAACATTTTAAAAAGTCAAAAAGTAAGTGAGGCGATGTTTGAAAATTTTTCCATCACTTTTGATTTTGCCAGAGGT
>JBEPWY010000089.1:0-11013 GCA_041642185.1 Marivirga sp. | reverse complement strand
TATCTTTTGTCGCGAAAATCAAAAGAAGTGTTAGCTGTATCGTAAGCCCTTCCACCATGGTAATGAATAGCCTTTTCTATAATTTCATCAGCAGTTTCGTTTTCCTTACTGCAGGCAGTTACTAGTATTATCAGACTAATTGCAAATAATAAATATTTCATAAATAAATCAGTTCTCAAGTTTAAAATAATTTTGAGTGCATAACTATCCATCGTTCGGGCAGTTCGCCTTTGTTGGCATTTTCATAATCGGAATAGCTGCATGGTACAATAGCATTTCTATGGTACATGGTGCTTTTAGAAGGATTGGGTACCTCCATCCACCATTTTTCACTAACCACACTTTTATAAAACACTAGAGTTTCAGGTTCACTTGGCATAGAAACTACATATTTTACGTAATCATTAGATCTGAAATCTTTAGAATCTTTTCTATGGTAAAAGCCTTCAATAAAATACCAGATCATGGTGGCAAGCACTGCCGCAGATTTGCCTGAACCATCATCCATGAGAGGATCAAATTCATAAAAACCCGCGGCACTCAATTTTTCATTAATGCCAGAATACCAGCATAACTGGCAGGCTTCCTCACCTGTTAATCCAAAAGGCTGTGCTTGAGAGCCGGCAGGAAAATCGGATGACCTGATAGCACTTAAATCAAAACTTAGCATATCAGCCTGCCTTATAACAGGTTCCATTTCTTTAATGTCATGACGCAATGCGCCAATTCTATGTGCTTCAAAATGAAGTTTTTCCAAAGTTGAAATAGCCTGTGGGTTTACCAAATAGCTTTGGTAGGCCAGGTGGCTATAGTTGAAAAGGTAGTTGGGCTGATGCATCAGTAATTTTTGAATATGCTGTTTGCTTGCAGGCGCTGAATTGTCCTCCATATCCAAAAAGGCATCAATATTAATTAAGCTAATGAGTTTTTCCATCTCTTCATAAGCCTGGTATTGCGCAAAACCCATTTCATGCGAACCTCCAATTAAAATAGGCAATACATTATTTTCAAGGCATGCCCTGCATACCTCTTGTACTCTGCCATAGGTTTGTTCAATATCGATGGCTTCCGATATATTGCCAAGATCCACAACGTTATAAGCACCGGACCCTTTCATTAATCGGTACAGCTTATTTCGCAAAGCATTGGCACCATCTGCTATTCCTGATCCTTCGTGCATGCTCCTGTTGTCCGATATTCCAATAAGAGCAATATCTGCTGATTTATAATCGGGGAAAGTTTCCTGGTAAACTGTGATGCTTTTAAAGAAACTGCTCTGTTTACTAATATCTGCAAAAACAGAATCCGGTACCGGGCTGAAGAAAAGTCTTAAATCCATGATGTGAATTTAGTATTAAATGAGCTTTTAAAAATATTTCTGTTGATGAAAATGATAAAACTACTCATTCCAAGGTTCAAATTATCTATTTAACCCCCCTTACCATTTCTTTTTTACCGGGAGGACCAGGTAGAGTTTCTACTTCAAACCCAACGCTTTTTAAATCCCTCTTTAATTGTCCTTTGGCACTATAAGTTACAAAAACACCCCCTTTTTGTAAGAGATCGTAACATTTTTGTATGATGGAAATCTCCCAAAGTTCGGCTTGTTTGCTAGGTGCAAAAGCATCAAAAAATATGAGGTCGTAATTACCCGCATTTTTAGCAGGATAATCTTCAAGTCTGGCTTTATGCTTAGTTAACTGGAAATGCGGATTTAATTTCACCTCCTTTTCCCAATCGCTTTTATGAATTTGTTGAAAGGTATGAGTTAGCTGATTGCTTTCAAATTCATCAGTGTTTAATTGTGTAGCGTAATTCAGCTGATTAATTATATCTTCTTCCAAAGGAAATGGTTCTACTCCTGTATACTCAATGCTGATGCCACTTTCCATTGCAAACTGGGCAGCCAGTAAAGCATTTAACCCTGTGCCCAAGCCTACTTCAAAAATCTTCACAGAACCAGGTAAACCTTTTTTTGTTCGCCAAAATCTTAACCCTTTGTCAATAAATACATGTTTAGATTCCTGCAAAGCGCCATGGAAAGAATGATAGGTTTCTTTCAGATCCTGATGGTAAAGTGAATGTGATCCGTCTTCAGTGACAATAATTTTTACTGAGCTCATTTAATTATATTCTCAATGTCCGTACTGATTTTCAATCTTACTGTTATCAATCTTGTATATTAATACAACTGCATGTGCATCTACCCCCTCTTCACGACCAACAAAACCTAATTTTTCAGTGGTGGTGGCTTTAATAGAAAGGTCATGCTCATCAATATTCATCACCTTGGCCAGGCAACCAATCATTTCAGGAATATGTGGATTGATTTTAGGTTTTTGTAATGCTACTGTCACATCTATATTTCCTATCTCATATCCTTTATTTCGAATTAACTTTAAAGTTTGAACCAATAACTTTTTGCTGTCTATCCCTTTATATTGAGGATCCGTATCTGCAAAATGGAAACCGATATCACGCAAATTGGCAGCTCCTAATAAAGCATCGCAAATTACATGAATAAGCACATCTGCGTCGGAATGGCCCACTGCGCCTTTATGATAATCTAATTTAATGCCTCCCAGCCAGAATTCTTCGCCTTCTGCCAATTGGTGTACATCATATCCATAGCCTATTCTGATATTCATTTTTTCGATTTATAATAAACAGTTGTACAGTTTTCAGGAGTTAGAATGTTGTTGGCTGCTTCCTGAATATCTTTTTTACTGACAGATTTAATTAATTCAGTTTCTTCATTTACTAAATCAGGTTTGCCCATAACAGCTCCAAAAGCAATACCCATTGCGCGGTTAAGTAAGTCAACTTCCGCATACACTATGCTGGAAACAGCTTGATTTTTGACTTTTTCTATTTCTAAATTGGTAAGGTCTTCTGCTAGAAATTCCTTAATTACTCCTTTTACTGCCAAATCAGCATTTTCAATAGTAATGCCTTCTGATACCTGACCGCTTATCATGAGTAAACCTGGATCTAAAGAACCGGTAACATACGCAGAAAGGGTTGAGAAAATAGGCTCATCTTTTACTAACTTCTGGTGTAAACGTGAGGATTTGCCTCTTCCTAATATATCACTAACCAAATCAGCCGCATAATAATCAGGATCTGTTTTGGCAGGCATATGATAGGCCTTATAAAGTGCATCTACTGGTACATCAGAAACTATTTCTAAAAATTTAGCGGCTGTTTGTTTGGGTTCTTTGGGCAGTTTTCTTTCTTTCTTTTCACCGGCAGGAATATCTCCAAACCATTTTATGGTCATTTTCTTTACCTCTTCGGTATCCACATTACCAGCAACTACCAAACAGGCATTATTAGGTCTGTAATGGGTATAAAAGAAATCTTTTACATCATCCATTGTGGCATCCTCAATATGAGAAATTTCTTTACCTATGGTAGCCCATTGATAAGGATGCTTTTCATAAACTACAGGTCGTAATTTCAACCATAAGTCGCCATAAGGCTGATTAAGATAGCGCTGTTTAAACTCCTCAATTACCACGCTTCTTTGCACTTCCAATACCTTTGGATCAAATGATAAGGACTTCATTCTGTCCGACTCCAGCCAAAAGGCAGTTTCAATGTTTTTTGCAGGCAATGTCACATAATAGTTAGTAACATCAGGGCTAGTGAAGGCATTGTTTTCTCCTCCCACGCGCTGTAGCGGTTCATCGTAATTGGGGATATTTTTGGAACCCCCAAACATCAGGTGCTCAAATAAATGGGCAAAGCCTGTTTTGTCAGGATTTTCATCCCGCGATCCCACATCATAAAGTATGTTTAATACAGCAAGAGGGGTGTTTTTATCCTCATGTACAAATACACGAAGTCCGTTATCTAAAGTAAAAGAATTATATTTAATCATAAGCTATTTTGAAATCAAAAATAAAAAATATAACGACCTTTTACAGGTCGATGGTTTATTTTAATTTTGTCCGATGATATTTAAGAATACACAAAAGTAAAATATATTAAACGGCTTCTATTATTTACGTCAAAAAACATCTCCTTTAATCTTTTTATTGCACTTTTGTGCTGAACTTATTTTACAATGAAATTCGACAAGCAAAAATTATCTAAACAAGAGTTAATTAACCTATATAAACAAATATTGTTGCCCAGGTTGATTGAGGAAAAAATGCTGATTCTATTGAGGCAAAACAAAATCAGTAAGTGGTTTTCCGGTATAGGTCAGGAGGCTATTTCAGTGGGAGCTACAGCTGCCTTAAATGCTGAGGAGTATATATTGCCCATGCACAGAAATTTGGGTGTGTTTACTTCAAGAGATATTCCTCTTTCACGTCTGTTCGCCCAATTTCAAGGTAAAATGTCCGGTTTCACCAAAGGAAGAGACCGCTCTTTCCATTTTGGAACAAATGAATTTAATATAGTGGGCATGATATCCCACCTGGGTCCGCAATTAGCGGTTGCAGATGGTATCGCCCTTGCCAATAAATTAGCTGGTGAAGGTAAAGCTACATTGGTTTTTAGTGGTGATGGTGGTAGTTCTGAAGGTGATTTTCATGAAGCTTTAAATGTAGCAGCTGTTTGGGATTTACCGGTTATTTTTATGATCGAAAACAACGGATACGGATTGTCGACCCCAAGCAATGAGCAGTTTAAATTTAAAAACTTTGTTGATAAGGGACCCGGCTACGGAATTGAAAGCATTAAAATAGATGGAAATAATTTATTGGAAGTATACCATGCCGTTGATAATGCAGCTAAGAAAATCCGTAAAAACCCTAAGCCTATTTTAATTGAAGCCATGACCTTCAGAATGAGAGGGCATGAAGAAGCCTCGGGTACCAAATATGTGCCTCAGGAGCTTTTTGATAAATGGGCCAAGAAAGATCCTGTGAATAATTTTGAACAGTATTTGTTGGATGAAAAAATTATTACCGCTGAGGAAGTTGAGGAGTTTAAAAAAGAAATAAAAAAATCCATCAATGAAGGATTGGACATTGCCTCCAAGGATGTTTATCCTGAGGTGGCTGCAAAGGAGCAGATTGAAGATGTATATGCACCTTTTAAATCGGTAGAAATACAACCGGCTTCAGATAAGAAAACAACTAAAAGGTATGTGGATGCCATTTCTGACGGTTTAAAGCAGTCATTGGAAAAATTTCCCGAATTGGTTGTAATGGGTCAGGATATAGCTGAATACGGTGGTGTTTTTAAAATCACCGAAGGTTTTGTAGAGAAATTCGGTAAAGACAGAATTAGAAACACTCCTTTATGTGAATCGGCTATTATAGGTATAGGCTTGGGTTTAAGCATCAAAAAGCAGAAATCTGTAATTGAAATGCAGTTTGCCGACTTTGTAACTTGCGGTTTTAACCAAATTATCAATAATTTAGCTAAATCTCACTATAGATGGGAGCAAAATGCAGATGTTGTGGTAAGAATGCCTACCGGGGCAGGAGTGGCCGCGGGCCCTTTTCATTCTCAAAGTAACGAAGCCTGGTTTTTTCATACACCGGGATTGAAGATTGTTTATCCATCCAACCCACATGATGCAAAAGGTTTACTCACGGCCGCTATCGAAGACCCTAATCCTGTAATGTATTTTGAGCATAAAATGCTTTACCGTTCTATCTCTGAAGATATTCCGGATGATTATTATGCGTTGGAAATAGGAAAGGCTCATGTGGTTCAGGAAGGAAACGATATCACCATCGTAACTTATGGCATGGGAGTACATTGGGCTAAAGAGGTTTTAAATGACTTTCCGGAACTTTCTGTTGAATTAATTGATTTAAGAACTCTGTTGCCATGGGATAAAGAGGCTGTCGAAAAAAGTGTTTGTAAAACAGGTAAATTGTTAGTTTTCAATGAAGATTGCCTTACAGGTAGTATAAGTGGAGAAATAGCAGCCTGGATTGGTGAAAAATGCTTTAAATTTTTGGATGCGCCCGTTATGCGGGAAGGTAGTTTAGATACACCTATTCCGTTTAATAAAGATCTGGAGCAAGATTTTCTTCCTAAACAACGAATTAAAGATAAACTTAATGCATTGGCTAAATTTTAGTAAATTGGAAATGCTTAAACGTTAAATCGATATTTGAATAGTTTTATTTCATATATGCTCCCCTTAATAACCAAAAGCATTCTCATTATGCTCTTGGTTTCAAGCTGTACTATATATTCGGTTCAAGCTCAAAAAACCGGTGGTAAAAAACTAGAGAGCTCAGAAAAAGTTTCCCCTTCGAAAATGAACCAGGGGAAAGTGAAAACCAGCAGGAGGTCAAAAGCAAAAGGAAACCCTAACAAAGGCGGTAAAACAATAGTGGTGGGAAAACCTGCAAAATGGGATTGGAATAAAATCATGTGGTTTAAGGTCAGGAAAAGTGATTATAAAACCAATGAAGCTAAGTCTAATAAAAAAACCAAATACAAGCAATATAGTAATGAACCACATTACAAAACAGAGCGCCGTGAGCCAGGTGATTCAGATGTGAAATTAAAACGACCTCTTATTCCTTTTGATTCGCGTGTGGCGGATGAAGGTCCGGTACTTATAAAGAAAACAGAGAGAGGAGATAAAGTAGACGGGGATAAGATTCTTAGCAAAAAGAGCAACTCAAAAAGAAAGCCTTACAACAATGATAAGTTGGAAACTTCCAATAGAGTGGATTATTCAGACTCTAAAAAGGATGACAAAAAATTAATGGTTTCTAGTCCTCCGGATTATAAGGCCAATAAAATGGATGGAGATAAATTGATGACCATTAAGAGGAATGATGATAAACCTAAACCTTATGACGATAGTAAGTTAATGACTATTAAGAGGGACGATAAAAAGCCAAACCCTTATGACGATAGTAAGTTAATGACCATTAAAAGGGATGATAAAAAGCCCAAGCCTTATGACGATAGTAAATTAATGACTATTAAAAGGGATGATAAAAAACCTAAACCTTATGACGATAGTAAGTTAATGACCATTAAAAGGGATGATAAAAAGCCCAAGCCTTATGATGATAGTAAGTTGATGACCATTAAAAGGGATGATAAAAAACCTAAACCTTATGACGATAGTAAGTTAATGACCATTAAAAGGGATAATAAAAGACCTAAGCCTTATAATGATAGTAAGTTGATGTATGTCAAAGTTTCTAAGCCAAACAAAAATGCTATGGACGATGATAAATTGATGTACAAAATACCTGAGATTGAAAGAGCTAAGGTACATGGAGATAAATTACTTACAGTACCTGAAAAGCATTATCCTACGGCTACCATGAAACGCATATCAGAAGAATTGGCCGAATATAAAGGTGATTACGAGAGAAAAATAGTGGTAACCAAAGACTCTCATCCGGGAAGCAGGTATATGGCAGCAAAAAGCTATAGGATTCCCTGGTTAAAAAGAACTCAAATTTCTCTTGCTTTGTTTTGGACAGGGTTATGGGACTCAAATATTCAACCTCCGGCTGTTACAGAGAAAAAGCCAAAGCATAGAAGAGATAAAAAAGAAGGCAAAATCTGGGACAATACTGTTCATCCAAGTGAATGGAATAAAACAGAAGGAAAGGCAGAATCAAGTCAAAATTAACGGTAATTTTTTTTAATAGTGGAATTATGATTAACTGGATCAAATTAGATAGTGTTGATTTATTGGATTCAATAGTAGAAGATAAATCGAACAAGCCTGTTATAATTTTCAAACATAGTACAAGTTGTTCTATAAGTGCTATGGCATTAAACAGACTCGAAAGAAGTTGGGATGAAAGCGAGATGGAAAAAGTAGATGCTTATTATCTGGATTTATTGTCTTTCAGAGATGTTTCAAATGCTATTGAGGAAAAGTTTGGGATAGCGCATCAGTCGCCCCAGATTTTAATTATAAAAAATGGCGCATGTGTCTATGATAACTCTCACATGGGAATTAATTATCAGTCAATTAAAGAAGAGGCTTTAACTTAATTTCTCAATATAGAAGTTAATGTTTTGGTGAATATCGGGATGTAAACTTTTAGCGACAGGGCAATTAATTCCCACCTTTTTTAATTTTTCAATTTCTTTGTCTGCTAAATTGGTTTTCCATTTCACATCAATTTTAATTTCTGAAATACGGCGTGGGTTAGCAGCCATTACTTTAGTGAGTTCACACTCGATTTGAGAGAACTCCAGCTTATTCTGGTCTGCATATATGCCCATTACTGTAAGCATACAATTGGCCAGCGAAGTTGCTGCTAAATCTGTAGGAGAAAAAAAAGCACCTTGGCCATTATTGTCTACTGGGGCATCGGTAGTAATTTTTACTCCGGAACGAATATGAGTGGCATCAGTTTTAAGTAAAGGGCGGTATTTAATGTGCGAAGTGGACATAAACTATCAGTCTTTTTTATCGTTTGATTTTAAAAGTTTAAATTTGTACATTATTTGTAACTTATGAAACGCCTTTTAATTTTAATATTTATTTTGGTATGCTTTTTCGGCAATGCTTTTGCCCAGGAAAGTGATCCATTTGAATACGGGCAGGAGTATTTATTTGGTGTTTCTAAATCCACTAATAGTGGATTAATTTCAGGTGGGTTTTTCAGGTATAGTATAAAAAAAAATGATCGTTTGTTTCAAACTTTCGGTATAGAAGTAGCTCATATCCGCCATCCACAAGAAAGAAGGGTAAGAAGTAATCTATATTTCAATTCTTCATCTTATTATTATGGAAAAGAAAAATATTTGATAAGCACAAGACTAATGTATGGTTATGATGCTTTGCTATTTAGAAAAGCGGAACAAAAAGGTGTGCAGATAAATGGCGTATTAACAGGGGGGCCATCATTTGGGTTTATATCCACTTATTATTTACGAAATGATGTTGGTCAGCTAACTACATTTAGTGAAACTAGAAACAGTCCAAATATTGTAGGACCCGCTGGTTATTTTGCTGGGGTTAATGAAATGGAATTGGCTATAGGCCTTCATTTAAGAGCTTCTCTTTTATTTGAATTCGGCTCTTTTAAAAGTAATGTAACAGGTTTTGAAGTAGGGGTTATTGCGGAAATGTTTAATAAAGAAATTGAACTTGTGCCTACAGGAACCAAAAATTACCAATTTTATCCGGCTGGTTTTATTAGCATAATATTCGGTTCAAGAAAATAAAAATTATAAAGTTATACTGTTATGATAGATTTACCGGTAGTAAGTCAGGAAGAAAAGAAAAAATCAAAAAAACCCGATTGGTTAAGGGTTAAATTACCTATTGGTAAAGAGTATGCCAAGGTACGTAAGCTGGTAGACGAGCATAAGCTACATACAATTTGCGAAAGCGGTAGCTGCCCAAATATGGGCGAGTGCTGGGGTGCAGGTACGGCTACCTTTATGATTTTAGGTAATGTTTGCACTAGAAGTTGTTCTTTTTGTGCAGTAGCTACCGGAAGGCCTCCTGAATATGATGAGCAGGAGCCCAAAAGAGTAGCAGAAGCAATTAAAAATATGGGCGTTAAACATGCCGTTTTAACTTCTGTAAATAGAGATGAACTTAAAGACAGAGGTGCTGAAATATGGTATCAAACAGTAGTTCAAACTAAAGAATTGTCTCCTGAGACTACCATTGAAACGCTTATTCCTGATGTAAAAAGTAACTGGGATGCACTTTACAGAATGATTGAAGCAGGTCAGGAAGTGGTGTCTCATAATGTGGAAACAGTACCGGGTCTTTACAGAAGGGTACGTCCGCAAGCTAAATATCAGAGAAGCCTTGACCAGATAAAATTAACAAAAGAGTATGGGAAACGCACAAAATCAGGCATAATGGTTGGTTTGGGCGAAACTCAGGATGAAATGTTTCAATCAATGGATGATTTAGTGGCGCATGGATTGGATATTTTAACAATAGGACAATATTTGCAACCGACTAAAAGACATCACGAAGTAATGGAATATGTGCATCCTGATGTTTTTGATATGTACAGGGAAGAAGGCTTAAAGAGAGGATTGAAATACGTAGAATCCGGACCCTTAGTAAGATCATCTTACCATGCTGAAAGACATGTAAACGTTCCGATTTGAAATACAGTTTAACCGTGTTAGTACCACATCCTTTATTGTATTAAATGAAGGATGTGGTATTTTTATTTAACAGATTTTTTTCGCAATCTCAGAAATCTTATTAACGAAGAAGGTGTTAGTACTACTGTTGTTAAATATATCGACATGTTTATTGTTCAGACTAATCACAATTTCAACCATTTTTCAACTACTAAAAAATAATATAATAATCTATTAAGAGATTAGCTATTTAACATATATGCAAGATAATTTAATCATTACCCTTGAGAACCTGAAGATAAAGAATTACCGAAGCTTAATCACTTCAATGAAAAAGGCTTATGCAGGTTGGGACGATCTTTGGGAAGAGAAACATATTAAATCATTAATAGATAAATTTCCTGAAGGGCAACTTTGTGTGTTGGTTAATGGAAAAGTGGCTGGCTGTGCCCTCTCTATCATAGTGGATTACTCCGATTTTGGAGATAATCACACCTATTCTCAAATAACAGGTGAAGAAACGTTTGTTACACACAACGACGATGGCGATGTGCTTTATGGTATTGATGTTTTCGTACATCCGGAATTTCGTGGCATGCGTGTAGGAAGAAGGCTTTATGATGCAAGAAAAGACCTGGTAGAGCAATTGAACCTGAAATCCATAGTGGCGGGGGGAAGATTGCCTAGTTACTCTAAATATTCAGAAAAATTTTCACCTAAGCAGTATATCCAGAAAGTATAGCTAAAGAATTATTTGATGCGACTTTGTCTTTTCAATTATCCAATGACTTCCACGTTAAAAAAGTATTAAAAGGCTATTTGCCCGGAGATAAGCAATCAATGGAATTTGCAGCTTTAATTGAGTGGAATAATATTTATTTTGAGCCATCGGATAAATACGTTAAGCTGACAAAAACCATTATCCGTTTAGGGTTGGTGCAATGGCAAATGAGGCCTACACCCTCTTTAAAAACCATGCAGGAGCAAATTGAGTTT
>JBEPWY010000088.1:0-11028 GCA_041642185.1 Marivirga sp. | reverse complement strand
TCCCTATCCAGGTTAGACGTTGTTCATCAGGAAGTAATTCGCCCTTCTGGTCTGTATCATCGCGCATGGTTTTAAACTTGATAAGCTGAAAAATTTTCTCATTTTTCCCTGGTCGATTTTGTGTAAAAAACACTTTTCCATTTTGAAAAATCGCCAGAAGTATAGCCACCATAATAAATATAGGGCTTGCAATAAGCAAGGCCAAAAGCGCAAATAATTTATCAAAGAAAGGCTTTACAAAATTACTATACATCATTTTATCACTCCTATATGCATTAAAGCATCTCCTTGGTGCACTATAGGGTTATGGTTTAAACCGATGATATATCCATTGGCCGAAGCTGTTACTTTTGTTTTAAAGCCTCCAAAAGGATCATTAATGCTACCTAAGATCTGGTTTTTCCTGATATATTGTCCGCTTACTACTTCGGACAAAAATATACCCGAACTTCTTGATCTTACCCAGGAAGAATTTTTAATGGTAAGGTTTTCATAATCAGGAGTAACATAATCTCTGCTCATACCTAAATGATTCATTAAACGAATGGTACCGTTTATACCTTGATTAATAGCATACTCATCAAATCGGGCCGACTCACCTCCTTCATATACCAATATCTTTTTTCCACTTTTATTCGCTGTTTGTCTTAATGATTTAGGTCTGTATTTGGAGTCAAGCGTAAAAGGTGCGTGAAATGCTTTGGCCAGTTCCAAATTGGTCTCATCACGCATCACGCATCTAATTTGCGGATAGTTGGTTCTGTCTGCCCCGCCTGTATGAAAATCAATCCCATAATCTATTAACGGGAGTAGGTCTCTGGTAAAGTAATAAGCCAATCTGGATGCCAAAGAACCGTTTTTATTACCGGGAAATGACCTATTTACATCTTTTCCATCGGGCACATAGCGCGAAAAATGGATGAAACCATAAACATTGAGAATAGGAATACAAATAATGGTACCAATTTCTGGTATATGCAGGTTTCTTTCTATAATTCTACGGACAATTTCTGATCCGTTAATTTCATCTCCATGCAATCCGCCCATCAATAACAAGGTAGGTCCTGGTTTATTGGAGCGGGCTACAGTAATGGAGATATCAATAGCAGAATGTGAGGGTAATTTCGCAATATTTACATCAATCTTTTTTTCTTCTCCCGGTAAAATTTCAACTCCGTTAATCTGCATATTTTATTATTTAATTAATCCTCTTTGCATGCTTGATTTGTTATAGAGAAAACCAGGTTTTTTAATAGTAAAATACCACCATAAAAATCCTGCAGTTAACATTCCTATAACTGCCCCTGCAAGTGTATCTACCAGAAAGTGTTGAAACAAGTAAATTCGTGAAATAGCCACTAAAATAGCTCCTAACATATATAATACTTGTAATAATTTATTTTTAGTCAAGCAGATTAGAAGGGTGGCCAGTGCAAATGCAGTGGCGGTATGCCCACTGGGAAAACTATATTTAGCTTCCATGCTTACGCCTTCCAACACACGGTAAACCATTTCTTTTCCTTCATAAAAAACCGATGGACGTGGTAGGTCAAAAACAATAGCTTTGGCGAAATAGACGAGAAAATATTGAGAAAAACCAACTAATATCAAGAGCACTACATTATAAAATCGATAAAAGAGGAAAATCAATCCTGTTAAAACAAAAATCAATCCTTCACCTAAATGAGTTATATAAGTGAAAAACAAGTCACCAAAAGGATTATGTCTTTTATTCAGCCAAAATAAAAATGTCCCTTTGTCTAAAAACAGGACAATAAATAATGCTGTAATAAAGTAAAGCACGAACATCATAAATGCCGGACTTTGAAATTTCTCTCTTAAACTTTCCATTCGAAACGCAAATATTTAATTTTCTCGCCTATGAGTGAAAATTTTTTCTCATATCGTGTTGTAATACCATGATGCTCTGCAAGATAATCAGATTTATGCAAATCTTCAGTAAAATGCAAATCACTTATATCCGTTCTACTGGCCAAAATTTCATTTAACGTCCATTTAAAAAGATTCGTATTATCAGTTTTCAGATGAATTCTACCTTTACCTCCCTGAATTTTTTTATATATATCAAGAAACCTGTGATGGGTCAATCTTCTTTTATCATCCCG
Source organism: Marivirga sp. (assembly GCA_041642185.1). Lineage (GTDB taxonomy): Bacteria > Bacteroidota > Bacteroidia > Cytophagales > Cyclobacteriaceae > Marivirga. Next base: position 8,902 of record JBEPWY010000088.1, on the reverse strand, counting down.
GTCACGTGGGCGCGGATCAGGGTGGACAATCCAGATATCATTTACTTCTCCGGGCTCAAAGCTTTGTTCGAGATCAAGAATAAAAGTACGTAAAAAGGCCGCATTATCTAGTTCTTCTTCTAAAGCAGAGGTACTTCCTCTCCACAATCGCTCGCCTTTAATATCTATACCTATAAAATTTTTGTCAGAAAAAGCTTTCGCAAGGCCTGTAGTATATTCTCCTCTTCCACAGGCTAATTCCAGGTTGACAGGGTTATTGTTTTTAAAAATCTGTTTATTCCATTGCCCTTTAATAGCGCTAAACCTCTCGTCTTCTCTCTGGATAATATTGTCTCGCTTCCCTATTTCTTTAAAGCGATGTAATTTTTGTCTGCTCATAATTATAAAATCGGAATCTCCGCTACTACAAAGGTAGAACCTCCAACGAAAATCAGGTCATTTTCTCCCGCATTTTCTTGCGCTTTATTCCATGCTGATAAAACAGTATCAAAAGAAGTGCTTTTCAGGCCAATTTTGTCCGCATAACTTTTTATCTGTTCTGAGGGCATTGCGCGGGGTACTTGTGCCTGTGTGAAATAATAAGTGGCATTTTTAGGTAGGCGTTCCAGTATTTCAATAGGTTCCTTATCATTAACTGAGCCAAATATAATATGCAGGTGATCGTATTTTTCTTGTTTCAGCATTTGTATCAGATGATCGAATGCCGATATATTATGCCCTGTATCAGCAATTATTCTTGGCAACCCATCCTTACTTTCTTGTAATATTTGCCATCTTCCCTTTAAACCGGAATTAATAGCTATTTTTTTAAGACCTTCTTTAATGGCTGAATCGCTTATAGTAAAGCCCTTGCTTTTCAATATATGGATAGCCGTGAATATTGTCTGCAAATTTTGTAATTGATAAGAGCCTCCCAAGGCTATTTCCAGCTGCTCAAATAGCATTTTTTCCTTATATCTAACATTATATTGCCAAAAAGGATAGCTAGGTTGAAGAAATTCAACTTCAAATAAATCTTTACTGTAAATATAGTCCGAATGATGAACTGAGGCTATGGATTGAATAATGTCACGCAATTCGGGCTCTTCCACAGAAGTAATAACAGGTACATTATCTTTAATAATCCCTGCTTTTTCTTTTACAATAGCTTCTTTGGTATTTCCTAAAAACTGCTGATGATCCAAGGCTATCTGGGTAATTATGCTCAATTCAGGAAGGATAACATTTGTAGAATCCAGTCTTCCTCCCAATCCTACTTCAATAATGGCAATATCTGTTTCCTTTTCAGCAAAATAGTCGAATGCCATAGCAGTAGTCAGTTCAAAAAAAGAAGGCTGGAATTTATCTATTAACCCCCGATATTTTTCTACATATTCTACTACTTTTTCCTTGGCAATTTCTTCACCATTGACCCTGATCCTTTCTGTAAAGCGTTTGAGATGGGGTGAAGTATATAAACCAACCTTATAGCCTGCTTCTTTTAAAACAGAGGCCAAAGCAGAACTGGTACTTCCTTTACCATTTGTACCTGCTACATGTACGAATTTCCCTTTTTTGTGTGGGTTACCAATTGCTTCTAAAATAGCAAGGGTATTAGATAAGTCTTTTTTGTAAGCTGCCCCTCCTATTCTTTGAAACATAGGAAGTCGCTCAAATAAAAAAACCTCAGCTTCTTTGTAATCCATCATTTATTTTGAACGAATCAGAAATGTAATTTTCCCGGTCGATTGATTGGGTGCCACTCCACCGGATGTACGGCTAAAAGATAATTTTTCAACCTCTCTTTGATATATTTTCACAATATCCATAGATACAGTAAATTGTCTGGGGATTACACTGGTTACTTCCCCATTGCTATCTACAGTAATTTCAAATACAATTTTACCGTTCTGATCGGAATCTTCTTTGGGATTAGGTTGAGAATCCCATTGCCAACCAGACATATCCAGCTCACTACCGCTTCCACCACCTTGTGGCCCCATTAAGTTTTTAGAATCAATATCTCCATCTTTTACACCCTGATCACCACTTTGGCTACTTGTTTCTCCTTGTGATGTGTTAGTACCAGGGAAAAGTGCATTAGGGTTGGCTTTAGGCTTTTCAGGCTCCTTCTTTTCCTCAACAGGCTTGGTTACTTCTTTGGCAGCTTCAGTTTTCTTCTTTGGAGTCGATTTTTTTTCTTCTGTAATAACCGGGGCATCCTCTTGGGTAACTGCTTCCTCGTCCGCTACCTCTTCCACTTCATCTTCAGACTCAGTCTCAGTCTCGCTGGTGCTTTCTACGGTTTCAACCTCAGGTTCGGTTTCAACTTCTTCTATTTCAGGTGTTTCTTCCTGCTCTTCTTCCTGGTTTTCTTCGGGTTGAGGGGCCACAGGTTCATTACCAGACCCTTGTTCGCTCATACCGAAATTAAGTTCTATACCATATTCAGGTGCAGGTGGATATGGTTCTTTCCATACTGTCATCCATAAAAAAAGCAAAAGCAATATGATATGAATCGCAATTGATATGGCAATTCCTATTTTATTATTCTTACGCTCTATTTTGGTAATATCATTCATTAGGTTTTGTAGCAATAGAAACTTTTGCTTTCAATTTAGCCGCTATTCCGGCAACATTTACTAAATATTCTGTGGGTACGCTTTTATCAATATGTAAAACCACTATACCTTCGTCCGCATTCTTAATTTCTCTGCTAATGGCAGTTTCCAAGTCATCAAAAGAAGTCTTCTTATCATTAACGAAATATTGCAGGTCTTTAGTGATAGTAACACTCACTTTTTGCATAACAATATTAGAAGTTTTGCTGGAAGGCAAATTTACAGGTAATCCGGAAGGAGTTATAAAAGAAGAGGTCAACATAAAAAATATCAATAACAGGAATATAATATCCGTCATTGAAGACATGCTGAATGCAGGGTCTACTTGATTGCGTGATTTAAGAGCCATAATGGATTATTTAGGTTCCTGTAATAAATCAATAAATTCGACAGAAGTGAATTCCATCTTGTGAATTATCTTTTGTACTTGCGTTACCAGGTAATTATAACCCAGATAAGCAACAATACCAACGGATAAACCTACGGCTGTGGTTATCATGGCCTCATAAATACCAGCTGAAAGCAATTTAGGACTAACAGAACCTTCTTCCTGTGCGATAGCAATAAAAGCCTGGATCATACCCGTTACAGTTCCCAAAAAACCAATCATAGGAGCAGCACCTGAAATAGTTGCTAATAGTGACAGGTTTTTCTCTAGTCGGTAAATTTCTATTTTACCAACATTTTCAATAGAAACTTCAATGTTTTTCAATGGACTACCAATTCTGGATATCCCTTTCTCCAACATTTTTGCTATGGGTGTATTACTTTGGGTACAAAGTGATTTAGCATCGTTTACCCTACCCTCAATGACCAAAGATTTCACCTGTGACAATAGTCCGGGAGGGGTTTTGGTAGCTTTTTTAATAGTCATTACACGCTCTACAAAAATAGCGATTGCTGCAATGGATAATAATAAAAGGGGGATCATAACGTATCCCCCTTGTAAAAGTAAATCAAATAAATTAACGCTTTCCTGAGCATCCACCACTAATGAATCAGTGGCTGTTGTTACTTGTAATAAAGTCATATTTAAACTAGATCAATATTTTAATGGCCAGGGTTGTTCTTTGTATTGACCGGCTAATTCCGTTGCTCTGGAATTGGCTTCAGCAAAAGATGATGTTTCTTCAATAGCTACCCGGTTAAACTTACTTTTTCCAAATGGAGGAATAATGTAAGCATTTTCTCCGCTCTTAGCTAAATCATCTGCATAGTCTTTTGCCAAATCGTCATCAAAGAAGCTTCCTACTACCACATATGAACGACCTGTTCTTGAAGATAGTATATTCACTTCGCCTGTTTTTGGCTTAGTTGGTTCTACAATCTCCGGCTCTTCCACTTCAACAGGTTTTTCCACTACATAAGTTGTAGTATCTTTCACAGGTACTTCTTCCGCTTTCTTAGTAGCCTCAGGTTCTTTTATGAATATGAAGTATACTGCCGCTAAAGCTAGTAAAAGTATAATTACCAATGTTATGATTATTGGAGCGGCCGATGATTTCTTTGGTGCAACATACACTGAACCTGTTTGACCTTCATCTGCGTAATCAGAATCTTCACCATATTGATCTTCTTCATAAGGCTCATCAGAACGATCTAAATAAGGGGAGTCGGATGGCTCCTGAATATCAGAAAGGTTTTCTGTTTCTTCCTCTGCTTTATATTCATCTTCTTCATCATCGAATGAAATAGGCTCATCTGTATTTGAATCATCATCTAAATCAGGTAAACCGAAATCCTCATCGTCCTGATTTGCAGAATTATCTAAATTTTCGTCTTTGTATTCGTCTTCGTTTTTGTCCTTTTTCGCCATTTTTAGGTTTTTTAAGGTTATTAGCAGATTAAATGTATTAAATAATTATAAATATATATTATATATCTATAATATTTTCAACTACCGCTTTCCTAAGTTCTTTTATTTTTACTACAGGATTAGTTGAATATCAAATATAATGGCAATTATTGATATTTAAAACATTAAAAAGAATATATAAAGCCTCCTAATAATTGAAATCCCCTGTTTGGGTAATTAAAATAGTATTCATATTCTTTGGCAATCAGGTTATTAGCATTTAAAAACACGGAGGAACGATCCGATAATTTATAATTAAATTTTAAGCCAATATCAAAAATAGCAGGTATTTCAATATCTCCCTGCATTTCCGGATCGTTACTATCCGGTGGAAAGCCAGGTTCCATACTTCCTTGAAGGTGCCCTGTCAGGCCGACAGTTAATTTTTCTGCAATTAAATAATCTGTATCAAATTGTAAAACTAATTCAGGCCTATAAGGCATTTCCATTCCATCACTTAAATTATAGTAAAAATAATCGGCCCTCACATTGGCATTCCACTTTTCATTGATTTGGGCGGCTAATCCGGTATATATATTAATTTCCGTATTATTTCCTGAAAAATATACTGGTTCAAAACGTGAGGGAGTAGATGGAATCACTTGATATCCATAATTATTTTTAACTGAAGCTACTGAAAACCCAGCATCAAATCCCAAAACATTTGTTACGGAACCGTAAATGGAACCGTATAATTGAAATGGCATCAAGGTATGATTTAAACCAACCGCATTTTCCAGATAGGGATTCTCTACCAGTAAGTCTCTCAATTGCACTGCTCTTACATCACCCTTTACCCCTACTTTTGCCGAGATTTTTGATAGTAAACGATATTGGGCATATATATCTGGATATACATGTAATTGGTTCATTGATTCCAATGTGTCATTTTCATACACAAAATTTAAACCACCATGTATGGTAAGGTCACCGGAAATAAATTCTATGCCTGGTTGTATCCGAAATAAATTACGACCTCTGTTTTGGGCCTTATCATTAATCTGATAATTACTGAAAAAGCCATTAGAATTTAAATAGACATTAAAGTTCTCAGAAAGTTCAATTTCATTTTGTAATTCATAATTAAAAGAACCCTCAGAAGATTTATAATTGGTATATAGCTGATAAACATCTAGTTCCAGACCATATTGCCATATATTTTCATTATCCCTATCTTTTAATTGTACATTAGCGCCGATTGTATGAAAAGTCCTTTTAATGTCAGCTCTGTCAAATTCAACTAAATCTGGATTATATCCATAGAGAAAGTTATTGTGCCTTTCATAAAAAATATCTGCTTCAACCGCTATATTATTGGCAATAAATTTCCCATAAGGTCGAACTAGTTGGTATCCTGAACCGGAATTATTACCTTCTACAGGGCCAAAGGCAAAGCTCTTATGTGTTAATTGTAATCCATAGCTTTTATTTTTACTTCTTTTATTGGCTAAAAACCCTTCCAAATAGGTAGCTCCATAAAGACCTACTCCTACTTTAACTTGGTTTGCATACAATTTTTGAAGCTTTTCATCCTGAACGGTTAAAACCCGTATACGTGGCTTAATAATGTTTAAAGTAGGTTGAAATTCCTTTAATTTAAAACTAACAGGTATAATGCTGCTGTCCTTTTCAATTTTAGGAACTTTTTGAAAATTACGACTAGCAGATGGTAATTCTATGGTTCTGTTCTTCTCAATTATAATTTGAGAGTCTTCAATCTCCCCTGTTTTGGGGTCTTCCCAATTATCCTGAGCCTGGACAATATTTGCAATGGCCAAAAAAGCTATTATTAGTATATAACGCATATTAATTTTTAATGGAATCAGTTTCAAGAATCATTTCACCTTGTAACGCACGAATGGAGTCTTCTTCCTTCTTAATTTCTTCAGCCTTTCTTTTATCTTCAGCTACAATTTTTTCCAACTTCATTTGTGCTTCTTTTATAAGAACTACAGATTTAGCATTTTCAATAATAGAGTTTAAAGTGGCTTTAGCCTGGAATATCTCATCCATAGCATAATAATTATCTGCAATTAAAAGAAATGACTTACCCAGCCATTGGGGGTAATTAGCGAATTCATTGTTTAATACAAACAAAGTATTTAAAGAATTCTGATAATCTTTTCTATTATGTTGCATTAGCGCAATCAGGTACTTAGCCTCTGCGGCATATTCATCTTTAGCATTATTAATTGCTTTGGTGAAAATTGATTCTGCGCTTTGATAATCTCCTTGATAATAATAGGCTAATCCTTTATTAAGGTAAGCCTCATTCATCACGTTTGGATTAATAGGTGCTTTTTCCAGGATCAGATCTGCATATTCAATCATTTTATCGTTATCACCTTTAATTTTAGCAATTTTTAATAAGCCAGACCATGCATTGTACTTATCCTTATCATTTTCAGCCATTTCCAGTACCTTCTCATAATATAATGCCGCTTTATCATAGTTGTTTTTATCAAACTCCAATTCTGCTATTTTCTGTACCGAACGTTTAACAAAGGCTGTTTTATCTTCCTGCACTACTTCATAGAAATATGGTAGTGCTTTATCGAATTGTTTGTTTCTGAAATAAGCATCCGCCAGATAATATTTAGCTTCATAACTTAAAGCATTATCAGGATAGTTATTTAAGTAATTCTGAAATGAGGATATCGCTTTATTGTAGTTTTGATTATAATATAAAGATTTGGCCGCATCAAATTCAATGGAAGTTACCTCCTTATCATTAGGATTAGCCCTTTTATATTCGGCTAAATACTTATCTAAATCGCCGGATATACCTTGCATGCCATATATCTCTTGCAAACCCAACAATGCTCCATTGGCAGTTGGATGTGTAAGATAGTTATCCAATATAGCTTTGTAATCATCCTCAGCCTTTTCGTATTTCTGTAAATTGTAGTATGCTACGGCTCTTTTGGAAAGTGCATAAGGTTTTAAAGGTGTTTGAAAGCGGGGATTTAATAAAAAAGAAAAACCATCAATTGATTCTGAATATTTACCGTTTTCGAAAGCAACCAGGGCCTTTTGAAAATGCGCATTATCATAGTAGTTGGAGTTTTTATAACCTGAAATAACCACATCAAAATTCCTTTTTGCTTTTTCATTCTCCGACAAAATGCTGTGGATTACACCTTTTTGAAAATAGGCATAATCAGTGCTTTCATTTTTTTCATTGATGGCAGTCTCGTAATTAGAAAGTGCCATTGAATATTTTTTAGTCACATAATAGCAGTCTGCTAACCTGATAAGTGCATCTTCGTAGTATGGCTTTGATTGGCCATACTTAACATAAGCGTTGAAATAATTTAAGGCATTACTGAATTGTTTATCATTATAATAAGCATGTGCCAATCCATATTGCAAACCCGGATACCATTCATTGTAGGAGTTAGAATGATTAAGTGCTTTTTCATAAGCCTCAATAGCCTCTTTATATTTTTTCCCTATTGCATAAGACTCGCCCATCCAATAATAAGCTTTACCGGCAAGTTCTTTATTTAGAGGATATTGTACTGATTTTTCAAAAAACTGAACTGCTTTATAAAATTTAGCCCTATTATAGTACTCCGATCCTTGATAAAAAGCCACCTTTTGATAAGCTTCTTTTAATTTCATGGTTTTATTTGGTATCGATTCTATAAATTGAATAGCTACTTCATAAGCATTGGTGTTAAGGTATGACTGACTTAACAATTCATTGGCCTCAGTTGCATAATTGCTTTGAGGATAATTGGATATAAAATCCTTTAATTCTGTAATTGCATCAGAATATAACTTTTGTTTAATATATAGCTTAGCTAATTGAAACTGGCTTTCCTCTTTTATTTGAGGAATAAAATCCAATAATTTTGCTTGCTGAAAAGCATTGATGGCATATCGGGGATTATTATCCTCCAGATATAATTTACCTAAGTAATACGTGCTATACTGAGATAGGGAATCTTTACCCAAGCCTACCTGCTCAAATAGCTGAATAGCTTCTTTTGTGTTTTCCTGCTGATATTCGGCGTACGCCATTCGGTACAATAACTCCCTTTGAGGTTGCGCTTTAATTTTATCTCTGTAATCAGAAAAATATTCAGATGCCTTTGGGTAGTTGTTTTGAAAATAATAAGAATCTCCAATAATCAGGGCTAAATCAGCAGAAGCCATTCCTGAAACCTTTGAGCCTAAATTCTGTGCATATCTTATTACCTGATCGTACTTTTTTTGTCTGTAATAAATATTGGCAATCATGGTAGATGTAGTGCTGGTATAGGATTCCGTCTCTCCTGCTTTTCTCAAATCAATGAGTGCCTGATCATAATCTTGCTGTTCAAAGGCAATATAGCCTGCATAATAACTGGCGGCCGGCTTATAGTTGCTATTACTTCTTTTTAATTTATTGAAATATGGTAAGGCTTCTGAGAAGGCCTTACGACTGAAATAAGCATAGCCT
>JBEPWY010000087.1:0-11202 GCA_041642185.1 Marivirga sp. | reverse complement strand
AAGCTTTCAAGGCGATCAGGCCATTGTTGAAATAATGAAACAGTTAGGTGTAAGCACTAAATATACTAAAGAGGGTGCACTTCTTAATAAAAGCAGCCAAACCTTAACTGACCATTTAATTCTAGACTTTAAGAAGTGTCCTGATCTGGCTCAAACTGTATTGACTTGTTGTGCTGCTTTAAAAGTAGATTTAAGTATTACAGGATTGGAGAGTTTGCGCATAAAAGAAACTGACAGAATATTGGCTTTACAAAATGAGCTGAAGAAATTAAATTGTGATTTAGTGGAAATTTCCGAATCGCAATGGAAATTGAAAAGTAGTAGTTTTAATACGGTTGGTGAAATTAAAATCCATACTTATGAAGACCATCGAATGGCTATGAGTTTCGCTCCACTGGCTTTGGTGACAGATATAAGTATAGAAGATATTAAGGTGGTTAATAAGTCATATCCAGGCTTCTGGAATGATTTAAAGAGTGTGGGTATGGATTTGACGGAGGAATGATTGGAAATAAGGAGCAGCTTTTAATAACCGGCTGCCATACCAACTGAACATTTCGCCATCAACCAAAGCAATGTGAGTGTTGGGCAATTCTTTCTGAATTTCATCTATATGTTTCTCTTTAAAAGGATAAGGCTCAGATGACAATAAAAGCACATCCGGTTGAATTTCTTTTATTTCAGTTAGTTGAATGACTGGATAGCGTGAAGCATCCACAACATTCATTAAACCACATCGATCTAACAGATGATTGATAAAAGTATCATTTCCTGCCCACATCCATGGATTTTTCCAAATACAATAAGCAACTTTTAATTGCTTATTAGTTTTCTCAAGTTGTTGAAATGAAAGTTGTATTTCAGAAACCATCTTTTCAGCTTCTGTTGACTTATCTGTCATTAAACCAATATCCTGCATCATCTGATATGAATCTTCCAAATCTGCAATATCAGAAACATACACTGGACAAATTTCATACAGCTTCTCTATAATAGCTTTCGTATTCTCTTCTTTGTTAGCTATAATTAAATCAGGCTTTAAAGCTTTTATTTTATCGATATGATGATTTTTTGTCCCCCCTACCACTTTTTTTTCTTTTCTCCAATGTTCAGGATGGATACAAAATTTTGTAAGCCCTATCACTTCCTTATCCAATCCTAAATCATATAGTAATTCTGTTTGGGAAGGTACCAAACTCACAATCTTGCATGCAGGAGTTATAAGAGAGATGATATTGCCTATTTGATCAGTTAATTGCATATTGTCATAAAAAAGGCCGCATCTATTTGACGCAGCCTTTATAAAGAATGTTGTTTAATTTTTATATTACTATTCCCATTGTCACCAATTGATTGGATATTTTCAAATCACCATCATCGAAGGAAGCTTTATTTATTTCAAATTTCAACTTTCCTCCAACTTCTTTAAAGTTAATTCCCGCTCCTTTTTTACCAAGTCCGGATTTGTCTGTAATCATTAGAGTGGGTTTACCGGCAAATTTTAATTGAAGATCTTCGAAATCTCTACTTTTACTGTCCGCTAAATAAATCACGTGAGCATTCTTCAACTCGTCAACACTATTAACATTTAAAATTTGTACGTTTTGCCCTTTAATTGGCCTACTTGAATAAAAATTGTTCAATTGATTATAAACATCATCATCACCATAAACAGCAATAATAAAATCACCTGACTTGGCAGCATCAGGCCAGTCAATATATTTTATAAAATTAAAGATCAGCATAGAATGAATTTCATGCATTGGCCTTTGAGCTTTTAATTCAGGCGTTATGCCCACGGCATTGATTATAATAAAAATTACAACCAGTTGGTAAATCTTTCTCATATTCGTATATTTTAACCCCTTATTTTACAATATAAACTTAATATAATTTTTACTATTTATATACTTCCTCTAAAATATTTCAGTTTCTATCACTTTATTACATAAAATCAATTAGTGTGCCAAAATGTAAAAACCCCGGCATAATTGCCTTACAGCCATTATCACCAGGGTATTTAATTATTTTAATATTAATTTAGAGTAAGATACCCATACCGGCTAGCTGACTTGATATTTTTAAATTATTACTCTCTATTGATTTCTGATTAATTTCGAATTTTAACCTGCCATTTATTTCTTTAAAATTTATGCAACTTCCTTTTTTGCCTAATCCTGATTTATCAGTTATCATTAAAGTTGGCTTTCCAGAAAATTTCTCATGTATTCCATCAAACTGCTTACTAAAATCGTCTGATATATAAATTACATGAGCATTGTTTAATGAATTCACATCATCAATACCAACCACCTTTACACTTTGACCTTTTATAGCTCTGGTACCATAAAATTTTGTAATAGTATTATAAACATCTTTATCACCTACTATGGCAATAACAAATTCTCCAGATTTTGTTTCTTCCGGCCATTCTATGTATTTAATAAAATTAAAAACAAGCATAGAATGAATTTCATGAACTGGCCTTTCTGCAGAGTTCAGGCTAAAGCCAAATACCATTAATACTATTACTAAAACTAATTTATTAACTTTCCTCATTTATCTTAATATTTCTATTGCAAATGTAAAGGGTGTTTAATAAATTATTATTCTCAAATAAAGCAAATGCTGTCAAGAGTAAGTTTTTGTAAGATTAAGTAAGGTCGTATTTGAAGTTGTGCTTATTTGGAAGATTTATCACGAAATTATACAATAAATCAATTACCTTTTGTACATCATCTGAATGTACCATTTCTACTGTGGTATGCATATACTTTAATGGTAATGATACCAAAGCAGATGGAACACCATCATTAGAATAAGCAAAAGCATCAGTATCAGTTCCTGTGGCACGACTTGCAGCTGATCTCTGAAATTTGATTTTCTCCTTATCAGCTACTTCCATCAACATTTTCAACAGCTTATTCTGAACTGCAGGTCCGTAGGTGAGTACCGGTCCGTTACCTGCCTTCTGGTCACCACTTTCTATTTTATTATAGAGAGGAGACTGGGTATCATGGCACACATCGGTAATTACCGCCACATCGGGTTTGATTCTTTCTGATATCATTTGTGCGCCTTTTAAACCTACTTCTTCCTGAACGGCATTCACTATATATAATGCAAAAGGAAGTTCTTTTTTATTTTCACTGATCATTCTGGCTACTTCAGCAATCATAAACCCTCCGATCCTATTGTCAAGCGCCCTACCAACGATGTATTTTTTATCTTTTAGATACATCAGCTCATCATCAAAAGTAAGCACGCAACCTACATGAACTCCCATTTCTTCTACTTCTGCTTTATCGGAAGCACCAACATCTACAAAAATATTTTTAAGTTCCGGTTTTATATCGTTTTCCTTATTACGGACATGAATAGCTGGCCAGCCAAAAATCCCTTTAACTATCCCTTTATCAGTATGAATATTTACTCTTTTAGAAGGAGCAATTTGATGGTCGGAACCACCGTTTCTGACCACATAAATATACCCATCATCCGAAATATAATTAACAAACCACGAAATTTCATCTGCATGTGCTTCAATCACTACTTTATACGGTGCATCCGGGTTAATGATGGCTGCAACTGAGCCATAATTATCCTGAATATAACTATCAGTATAAGGCTTTATATATTCTAACCACAGCTTCTGACCTGGAGTCTCGAAGCCGGTTGGTGATGCATTATTTAAATATTTAAATAGAAAATCTTCTGCTATTTTATCCATTAGTATGTTTTTTTATTTGCTATCTGCAATGAATATTACAGATGTTTAATGATGACTCGTTGATATCGTCTATAGAAAGACAGAAAAATATCTCTGGTTCAAAATTACAATTTTTATCCTTAAATATACGATATCCACAGGAAGACTTGATCTTTCTAAAATATTTTGCGTGACTTATTTAGACCTTACTGGGTTTTGTATACTTTCCCCTCTTTCATAACAAACTTTACGTCTTCCATAGTTTTGATATTTTGAATTGGATTCTCCTGTACGGCTATAATATCTGCTATTTTACCTTCTTTAAGAGAGCCTAATTTATCACCAATATTTAAAAGCTTTGCAGGTACTATAGTGGCTGATTGGATAGCTTCCATAGGTAGCATCCCAACCTCTACCATATAGGAGAATTCCCTACCGTTTTCTCCATGCTTAAACACACCTGCATCCGTACCAAAGGCTATTTTAACTCCCTTTTTGTACGCTTTCTCAAATGTATTTTGAATTTTAGGTCCAATTTCTTTGGCCTTAGGAACTACTAATTCCGGATAGTAACCTTTTATTTCAGCAAGTTGTGCTACTGTTTTTCCGGCGGTAATTGTAGGTACATAATAAGCATCAAACTGCTTCATTAACTCCATAGTTTCTTCCGACATCAAGGTGCCATGTTCAATAGTTTTAATACCTGCTCTCACAGCACGTTGCATCCCCTCATCACCATGAGCATGTGCCGCAGTAAGCATTCCGTAATCATTGGCTGTTTCTACAATAGCTCTAATTTCATCTTCAAAAAATTGTGGGTTTTGCCCGCTTTTCGCAACACTCAACACTCCGCCGGTAGCGGTAATCTTTATCACATCCGCACCATTTTTATATCTCTGACGTACAGCTTTCCTGGCTTCTTCCACTCCATTTATCACACCGTAATCAGCGCCCGGATCACCCATTAAATCTTTTTTGTATCCATTCGTAGGGTCTGCATGACCGCCTGTTGTAGCAATTGATTTACCGGCAGAAAATATTCTAGGGCCTTCTACATAGCCTTTCCGGATTGCATCCCTTAAACTGGTATTAACACCTGTACCGCCTAAATCTCTTACACTGGTAAAACCAGCCATTAAGGTTCTTTTAGCATATACAGTGCTTTCAAAAGCAATGTCAGCTTCATTATTGATAAATTCTGACATATAATTATCTTTGGAAGTCTCCCCTTCCAAATGTACATGCATATCAAATAAGCCGGGCATTACTGTCATAGAGGATAAATCAATTAATTCCGCAGAATCAGGTACTTCTAAAAATCCATTATCTACACTTTTAATTTTATCTCCTTCCACTATTATAGTCATTTCCTCACTGACCTCCCCCTTTTCTACTTCTATTAGGTTTCCGCAATGAATATATTTCAGCTGCGCATTGGCAGAAAAAGTTATAATACCTGTTAAAAAGGTTGTCAGAATAAATTTATACATCTTGTTCATATTATAGTTTTTTAATTCCAGAATCATGTAAATATTTTTTCAATTCCTCAAAAATAAGAACTGGGTCCGTATAGTCAACCTTAGCTGAAACACGACCACCTTTTCATAAAAACCGTTTTCACGACCTAATTTATAGGGAAACACCTTTTCCTTTCGTACAATTTATTGTTAATTTTAACCAATTGATGTTAATGCACTAATGTGATTTATTGGTCAAAACTCAACCTCAATGAAGAATTATCATGTGATACTATTGTAATAAAAGTTTATACAGTAATAGCAATATACAAAGGATTAATAAATTTACCCATAGTGCAAGAATAAAGTTAATTTCAATTTATCTCCTTATCATATTAAATATCATCCATTGTCAAAATTCTATTACAGAAAAATGATGTTTTTGCACTTATTGTTTTTATCTTCAATTTGAATGAATTTTTTAGCTCACTTATATTTATCAGGTAATGATCCGGAATTGGCAATAGGTAACTTTATTGCTGATTTCATTAAAGGAAGCTCGGGCTTTGACCATTTCCCCTTGAGAATACAAGAGGGAATTATGCTACATCGAGCCATTGATGAATTTACAGATAATCATCCTATAGTTTTAAAAAGTAAGCAAAGACTTCAACCTATCTACAGACACTATTCAGGAGTAATTGTAGATATTTTTTACGACCACTTTTTGGCTCTGGACTGGAACGAATTCCACGACAAAAGCTTACGAGCCTTTGTAAACGAACAATATGATTTACTTAAAGCTAATTTTGAAATTTTGCCCTTACGTACTCAAAATATGTTGCCTTATATGATTCAACATGATTGGTTATTTAATTACCAATATTTGGATGGGATTCAAAAGGTCATGAAAGGAATGGCCAACCGAACAAAGTTTAATTCTAAAATGGAGCAATCGGTGAAAGAATTAAAGCTTTACCATAAAGAATTTAGAAATGAATTTCATTTATTCTTTCCGGAACTGATATCATTTTCACAAGAAACAATCATTAAAAATAAGGCATAAAAAAAGTGCTGTATAAAAACAGCACTTTTTTTTTAGATAATTAATGATTTAGTGTTAAGCAGTACCAATCACCTTTAAGTGGCGTGTATGAGATTTCATTGCTGAAAGCATACTTGGGAATTCATTATACGCTACATTAAATTGTGCACAAGTCTCTCTAACCATTTTATTGATGGCAGGGTAATGCACGTGGCTTACTCTTGGAAAAAGGTGATGCTCAACCTGAAAATTTAAACCACCAGTATACCAATTTAATACTTTGCTTTTAGTACCAAAATTAGCAGTAGTTCTTATTTGGTGTATAGCCCATTCTGTTGGAATGATTTTTTCACCTTGAACCGGTCTGTCATGAAAATCTGTTTCCTGCACCACATGTGCTAATTGGAATACTACCCCAATTGTATACCCTGTAATAGCTGTTACTATCAGATATCCTAAAAGGGTAGCTAAAACGCCATGCATTAATATAGGTATTACAAAGAAAGTACCGATATAAGCAATTTTAGTTAACCAGAAGATAGCATGCTCTTTAAAACTCATGTGAGCTAATTCAGTTTCCGCTACTTTACGGGTGAAATACTTATGAAAATCCTGGTAGAAAACCCAAAAACTGTATGAAGTAGCATATAATGGATAAGAATAAATATGCTGAAACCTATGATACCATCTTTTTTTCTGATGCGTTGAAACCCTGATAAAAGGACCAATATTTATATCATCGTCCATTCCTTCTATGTTAGTGAAAGAGTGGTGATTTTTATTATGTTTATTTTTCCAGATGAATACTACACCCCCCATTAGATTAAGGGTAAGTCCCATCATATAATTTACATGCTTGTTATTTGAAAAACTACCATGAGCTCCATCATGCATAACATTGAAACCAATAGCGGCTAAATTAAGTCCAAAAACTCCACACAACACCAATGTTAACCAAACTGGCATCGACACAAAAACTATTAATACATAAAGTGAAATGAAAGACACTAGCAAAATAGTCGCTTTGGTATATAATTTTTTATTCCCCCAGGTATTGATATTATTCGTCTTGAAATAGTCATCAACACGTTTCTTCAAAGTTGGGAAGAAATTATTGTCTGTAACTGTATTTTTATCTTTTACTGCTTGCATATTTTTATTCCATTGAGCTTGTATAACTAAACCAATATCATTAAAGTTCTTACAAATAAATTATCTGAAAGAGTTTAACAAAAATTCAATATTATAAATACGATTATTTGTTCAAAATTATAACACAATATTAAAAAGAATATTTCATTTTTCTTTTTAAAAAATCAATTACTATCACATTCCTGATTTATGAAAGCCAATAATATGACACAAATCATAAAATACTGAACCCGATTTATTTCAAATTGTTTTTTTAAAAAAATAAACTATAAAACATCATTTGCCAAATTGGCCAGTTCAGATCTTTCCCCTTTTTCTAAAGTAATATGCGCATAAAGTTCATGCCCTTTTACTTTATCAATTAAATAGGATAAACCGTTTGACTGAGAATCGAGATAAGGTGTATCAATTTGGTTAACGTCTCCCGTAAAAACAATTTTAGTATTCTCTCCTGCACGAGTTATAATGGTTTTTACCTCGTGTGGTGTCAGGTTCTGAGCTTCATCTACTATAAAATAAATATTAGATAAACTTCTACCTCGAATATAAGCAAGCGGCTGGATCATAAGTTTCTCTTTATTCACCATGTCAGTAATATTTAAAAACTCTCTTTCATGCTCCTGAAACTGATGCTGAATAAATTTTAGATTGTCCCAAAGTGGTTCCATATAAGGATTTAATTTCGACTTAATATCACCTGGAAGGAAGCCAATATCTTTATTAGACAATGGCACTATGGGCCTGGCTAAGTAAATTTGCTTAAAATCTTTTCGTAATTCCAAAGCAGAAGCCAGTGCGATGAGAGTTTTACCGGTACCTGCAACCCCTTGCAGGGTAATTAACTTAATGTCAGGGTTGAGTAGTGCATGAATGGCGAAAGCCTGTTCTGCATTACGCGGTTTCACTCCGTAAACCGATTTTTTTTCTACTTTCTCTAATCTGGAGGTAATAGGATTATAAAATCCTAACGCTGAATTCTTATCACTTTTAAGGATAAAAAACGTATTATTTAATGGCTTTTCATCCCCGAAAACATCTTTTACATCACAGTGATATTCGTCATATATTTTATTTATTACCTCAGAGGGCACTGAATCCTTTTGCTGTTTACCTGAATGTAAATCACTTACATTTTTTATTTTGCCTGTTTCATAATCCTCCGCCCTTAAACCGCAGCTCTTGGCTTTTAATCTTAAGTTAATGTCTTTGGTTACTAAAATAACAGGCCTGTCAGGTATTTGCTTTTGAAGTTGCAGGGCACTACCCAATATTTTATGATCGGGAATATCCTCCAAAAAGATGGCGTCATACTCTGCCTTTTTGCCATTAGGCATCAGCACTTTAAAATTACCCCTGTTTTTTCCGTTTAGTGGAATCCATTCGCTTAAATTTTGTCCATTAGCCAGTTTATCAATCATTCGGATGAATTCTCTCGCCTCAAAATTTTTGGTATCATTACCCTTTTTAAACTGATCCAATTCCTCCAGTACGGTGATGGGTATAGCCACATCATGTTCTGCAAAGTTCATGATAGAATCGTGAGAATAAATAATTACGGAAGTGTCGAGAACAAATACTTTTTTTTCTTTTTTCGCCTTTGCCATAAATTTTCACCTTTATTGTCTATACTATTGTATAATCAATTTAGAAAAATATTTAGACTGTTATACGAATATTGGCCTCAAAAAAATGAAAAAAATATAACTTCCAGTAAATCAAAAAGATAAGAAAATGTTTAAATTCTTCTCAATTTAATAATATCTCGATTTTATAAAAACCCACCAACTGTTATCATTAATTTCTCAAGATGCTTCTGATCTGTTTCATCAAAAGTATTCAATTCACTACTATCAATATCCAAAACCAAAGCTACATCTCCATTTTTAAAACCCGGCAAAACAATCTCCGATCTGGACGCAGAACTACAGGCTATATGTCCGGGGAAAGCCTCCACATCGGGCACTATAATAGTTTTGCCTTCCGCCCACACTGTACCGCAAACTCCTTTTCCTTTTCTGATACGCGTACAAGCAATTGGGCCCTGGAATGGCCCCAGTACCAATTCATCTTCCTTTACTATATAAAACCCTACCCAAAAGAAACCCATTGCTTCTTTCAATGCCGCTGATATATTAGCCAAATTAGCAATAACATCTTTCTCACCTTCAATTAAAGCTTTAATTTGGGGAATTAAAGCTTTATATTTTTCTTCCTTACTTGCTGACTGATCTACTAATAATGATTCGGACATAGTAATTTTTAGTTTAAGTTATTACAATAAATTATTTTGTTAAAGCAATATGTTATGCTTTTAAATTGTTTTGAAAAACACTCAAAATATCTCCATCCACTTCTTTTTTCTTGAGAAGAACTGAATTCCTTAATTCCGGTACTTTTATTCCAGCTTCAAATTTATTCATGGAAATGAATACTTTGGCTTCATCCCATAAACCGGCATCAATAAATTGTTGCAAGGCATTTGCCCCTCCTTCTATTAATATTGATTGTATCTTTTGTTCAAGTAAAAACAGCATCATTTCCTGTAAAAAATTCTGCTCATTTAATTTCACCCATTCGAGATTTATTCCACGCTTTTCTTCCCTTTCTAAATTAAAAATAAAAGTAGGTATCGTGTTATCATAAACATACAAATCCTCCGATAGTTTGCAGTGGTGATCAATCACAAGTCTCACAGGATTTTTCCCTGACCATTCACGTGTGTTTAGTTGGGGGTTATCATACTTAACGGTGTTTTTACCCACTAAAATGGCATCGTATTCACTTCTCCACTTATGCACCATTTGTCTGGAAAGCACACTGCTGATCCATTTAGCATCAAAATTGGTTCTTGCAATGAATCCATCCGCAGTTTGTGCCCACTTTAAAACAATATAAGGTCTCTTTTTTCCTATAGAAGTAAAAAATATTTTATTTAACTCCAGGCATTCCTCTTCTAAAACTCCGGTAATCACTTCAACACCTGCATTTTTTAAAATACTGATTCCCTTTCCTGCTACTAAAGGATTTGGATCGACACAACCTATCACTACCTTTTTAAGCTTCTTTTCCACCAACAAATTGGCGCAGGGAGGCGTTTTACCATAATGAGCACATGGCTCCAGCGTAACATAGGCTGTAGATTGGGGCAATAAGGCATGGTTTTTTACCGATTGAATAGCTAAAACCTCTGCATGGGGTTCACCAGCTTTCTGGTGCCAGCCTTCACCTATAACCAAGCCATCATGTACAATTACGCAACCTACCATGGGATTTGGGCTAACAGTTGCCTTTCCCATCTGCGCCAATTGTAAGGCCCTGGCCATAAAATGTTCATCTTCTTGCCACATAATGGCAAAAGTAATAAAAAATGAAGAACTTTGTCCTGAACCCTAAAGAGATGAATACAAAAACACGCTTTAAAGAAATAGTTGGTCAACTCAAAGAATTGGAAAATGAACAAGAAGCTGAGTCTCTTGGCTTCTGGTTATTGGAAGATATATGCCACATCTCCAGAATGGATGTTTTGATGGGTAAAGAGGCAGAGTTTTCAGCTGATGAAGAAAATAAATTAACTGAAGCTATTGCCCGGCTTAAAAAAAATGAGCCTATCCAGCATATAATAGGAAAGGTAGAGTTTTATAACCGACATTTCCTTGTCAATAAAAATGTACTTATCCCAAGGCATGAAACAGAAGAACTGGTTGATCTGATTCTAAATGACCATCCTGACCTATCAGGCGAAACAATAGTGGATATTGGCACAGGAAGTGGCGTAATACCTATCACTATCGCAAAAGAAAGGCCAGGATGCCTAGCTTTTGGAATAGACATCAGTTTAG
>JBEPWY010000086.1:0-11387 GCA_041642185.1 Marivirga sp. | reverse complement strand
CAGCTGAAGGACTCAGTCTGTTTGGCTTTAATGATATACAACAATTAATTATTACCCTAAGCAATAATCTTTAAGCGCTCAAACTGAAAATAGATCGTACAGCTGCTTCATATTTAAAGTTTTTGCCTTCAATAGCTTGTACAAAATGGGCGCTTAAGTCTTTTCTTGAAAAAAATTGCTCTGCCACTTCTCTTGAAGAGTTTTGATATTTTTGCAGCAGTTCAGGGGAATTAATAAAGGGTTGTATTTTTTCTTTAAATTCAGCGGGAAAGTCTGAATCAGCAAAGAAGCCAATATGTTTTGTCTCAACAAGGCCCCTAATCCAGCCTTGAATATTAGTAATGATTAATTTTCCTGAAGCAATGGCATCAAAAAATTTATTGGGAGAGTTTGTTCTTAAAATTGGCTTATGCAAAAAAGAAACATAACAGGCATCAGTTACATTCATCACATTTCGTACATCCTGTTTATTACCGTAAGGAATAAAAAAAACATTGCTCAACTGGTGCCTTTGAACATACCTTTTAATAAATGTTAAGCCCGAACCTTGTCCCATAATTAAAAAACGAATAGGTAGGTCTCGCGAGATTTCAGCGCAACGAATCATGCTCATTAAATCATTAACAGGGCCGACAGCTCCAAAATAAGAGACAACAAATTTATTTTTCACTCCTAATTGCACTTCCAAATCCTCATCCTTTTTAACTGTTTTTTCAAAAAAGTCGCAGTCTGCCATGTTGGGAATCAAGTCCACAGGTATACCTTCGATAAGTTTTTCTATATGATTTCGCATGCCTGGTGAAAGTGCAATAATTCTTTCCGCATTTTTATAAATCCGTAATTCAAGTTTGCGCAAACTCCATTTTAATACAGGATTCTTTATTGCCTTCATTTGAATAGGTGCTTCCGGCCATAAGTCCCTTACCTCAAATACATAAGGAGTATTATAAATTTTTTTCAACCATAAGGAAATCAAACCCACAGTAAGAGGGGTGCTGCTCGCAATACATTTATCGAAATCATGGTTATTTTTCAACCATGATTTACTAAGCATCACAAATTTAAGAAATGAGAAAACCCTTGCAGAAAATCTGAAAAAATTAGAATATTTTACTGGCAAATAAATCACCTCAATTCCATCAACTATTTTCTCTTGCCTACTGAACTCATTATGGGAAGTCAGCATAGTGACTTTGTGCCCTTGTCGTATCAAAGCCTGAGCCATATAATACGAACGATTGGCACCGCCCTCATCTGGTGTTTTAAAGTATTGATGGATATAAAGTATTTTCATTAAGCCTAAAATTACATAAAGCCTGGAATTTGTAATATAAAAGAAATAATATTTGTTTCCTCTTTAGATATAGCAACTCTGATCAGTCATGTTTAATTCTTCCGTAGGAAATCCTTTTACTTTAAGGCTCTTTAAAATTGTTTTATAAGTTTGTTCATCCATTATAGGCGTCCGTGATAATATCCAAAGTGACTCACGATCTGGTGAACCGACTGCTGCATATTCATAATTATCTCCTAACTCCAAAATCCAATAATCACCTTTAAAAGGCCAGAAAAACTGCACTTTTAACCTACTTTTATCATTTTCATCGGGAATAAAGGCCTTACCTTCAGCCACATCCAATTCTCCGTCAACACCACCTTGTGTACAAGAATTGATCACCTTTACATAATCATCTTTCAATTCATATTCAGCAGTAGTACAGTGGCATCCTTCCTGAAATTTTTGAGGTATGCTGGCTATTTCATACCATCTACCTACATATTTCTCCAGGTTTACATTGTCAGCAGTTTCTAAAGAAAGATTTTTTTTATTGCAAGCCGCTAAAAAAATGATGCTTATAAAAAGTACAAAGTTCTTCATAGGTATTGTATCTGTTTAGGCTGGCTTTAAGTTTTTACTAATTATATGTTCCATTATCATTTCTGCATGAACTCTACTGTTTTCAATAAACCATTTGTTGGTTTCCATACCGCCACAAACCACCCCGGCTAAGAAAATTCCTGCAACATTTGTCTCCATATTATCAGGATTATAAAGCGGTGCATTAGGGAACTCTTGTTTTATATTTATGCCCATGCTTTTTATAAAGTCATAATTTGGCTCATAGCCTGTCATAGCAAGCAAGAAATCCATATCAATGGTTACATTACCTTCAGGGATTTTTATATCTACAGCATTTTCGCGGATTGCTGTCACTTCGCTTTCAAAATAAGCTTTAATGCTACCTTCTTTTATCCTGTTCTCAATGTCAGGTTTAACCCAATATTTTACGGTATCTCGTATTTCACTTTCACGAATTACCATAGTGACTTCTTTTGCACCCTTTCGGTAACATTCCAATGCAGCATCTACTGCAGAATTAGCGGCTCCTATTATCACTAGTTTCTGATCATAATATGGATGAGGTTCTTTGTAGTAGTGAGTAACCATTGGTAAATCTTCTCCAGGAATCCCGAGCAAATGAGGCAAATCATAAAAACCGGTTGCCAGCACTACATTTTCAGTAGTTATTTCCTCCTTTTCTGTTTTTACTACAAATCGATCCTTATTTTTATCGACTGATTTGACGGCATTATAAAGTGAAGTGTGTAATTTTTTAGAAGTAGCCACTCTTCTGTAATATTCCAACGCCTCCATTCTGGTGGGTTTAGGGTTATGAGAAATAAAAGGAATTCCCCCAATCTCAAGTTTTTCTGAAGTACTGAAAAATGTCATCCCATAGGGATAATTGTAAATTGAATTGACAAGAGTTCCCTTATCAACAATAATATGGGATAAACCTGCTTCTTGAGCTTTAATACCACAGGCTAACCCTATAGGGCCTGCACCTATTATTAATACATCATAATGTGATTGCATACTTTGTAAGTGAGTTAAAATGAAGATTGTTTTACCAGTGCCTCACAATCTTCTCTATAAATACGAAAACAAGGTATAAAGTTTAAACAATATGATACAGGAGAAAAGCTTTTTGCCTTTGTATTAGAATAAACACACTTTTTATAACAAAAAAAGAGCCTTAAAAAGACTCTTTTTCTATGATATTTTTCAACTTCGCAAATATCCGGTTAATTAAAAACATGTTTTAGTAATGATAAACCGGTATATTTTCTAAAATATCTGCTACCATATCATCTAACAAATACTTTGGTTTCCAACCCCAATCTTTATTGGCGATGCTATCATCCATACTGTTTGGCCAGGTATCAGCAATTTTTTGTCGGTAATCAGGCTTATAGCTGATAGTGAAATCCGGATGGTACTTTTTAATAGCCTCATAAAGTTCTTTAGGGCTAAAGCTGATTGCACTCACATTATAACTTGAACGTACAGAAAGGCTATTGGCCGGTGCTTGCATTAAATCTACGGTAGCTTTAATAGCATCTGGCATATACATCATAGGTAAGTAGGAATCTTCTGCTAAAAAGCATTCAAAATGCTCGTTTTTAAGTGCTTTATGAAATATCTCTACAGCATAATCAGTTGTGCCTCCGCCAGGCAAAGATTTGTAACCTATAAGTCCTGGATATCTTAAACTTCTGACATCCACTCCATATTTATGGAAATAATAATCACACCATCTCTCACCCGCCTGTTTACTTATTCCATAAACCGTATTAGGATCCATTATGCAATGCTGGGGTGTATTATCTACAGGGGAGTTAGGACCAAAAACTGCAATTGAGCTAGGCCAGTAGACCTTGGCTAATTTCTTTTCTTTTGCTATACCCAATACATTTAAAAGGCTTTGCATATTCAAATCCCAGGCAAACTTTGGGTTCTGTTCCCCTTTTGCAGATAAAATAGCTGCCAATAAATAAATTTGATTTACTTTATATTGATCAACAATTGCGGCAATTCTTTGAGCATCCATCGCATTTAACTGCTCAAAAGGACCTTCTTCCAGTTGTTCAGGCTTAGGAGCCTGAATATCAGAAGCTATTACATTGGCATTGCCGTAGATAGCCCGTAATTCAGCGGTAAGTTCTGTGCCTAACTGTCCACCTGCCCCTATTATTAATATAGTATCTGTCTCCATAGCATAAATTTTGCACAAATTTCGTGAAATTTCCGGAGCAAAAAAATTAAACACTATCTTATTGGTACAGCCGGGAAATTAGCTTCCTGCCTTTCAATAAATAACTTGTTTATTCATAAGAATTATCTATATTCAATTGAATTTAAAATAGATTTGTTGTGTTACAGTATGAGTCATTTAAGGGGTAATCACAGGATCTTATTTAGACAAATAATAAATAAGGGAATCTATACAGAACTTCTTCTTTTCTTAGCACTTAACTGTTAATTTTGGGTATCGGAATTATAAATATGTATCAAAATTTTAAGGCTCTAAGTTTATCTTTCAAAAATGCTCCTATTCAAATAAGAGAGCAGGTTTCCCTCAGTGATGAGGCAGTGGGAAGATTACTCCATTATTTTAAGGAGTTCACATCCGCTACTGATGTGATGGTTTTATCCACATGCAATCGTACGGAAGTTTATTATTTAAGCGAGAATGAACTTACCGAAGACATTATAAAACTTATTGGCATTGAAAAAGGAGTAAGTAATTTTGATCACATTAAACCTTTTTTCGAAATAATTAATGATCACCAGGAAGCCATAAAACATCTTTTTTTTGTATCAATGGGTCTTGAAGCTCAGGTTGTCGGTGATCTACAAATATCCAATCAAGTAAAAAGAGCCTATCAGGCCTCTGCTGATTTACAACTTGCCGGTCCCTTCTTACACAGGTTAATGCATTCTATTTTCTTTACTAATAAAAGAGTTGTACAAGAAACAACCTTTCGTGATGGCGCTGCTTCTGTATCCTATGCAGCTACCGAATTGGTAAAAACCCTTACATCTGAAATCATATCTCCTAAAGTATTAGTGGTAGGCGTGGGCGAAATAGGAGAGGATGTTTGCAGAAATTTAATTGGCGCTAATAAATTATCAGTTAAAATCACAAACCGAACTGAAGAAAAGGCGCAACGATTAGCATTGGAGTGCGGTTTTGAAGTAGAACCATTTGCTGACCTTTGGAAATCTGTTAGCGAAGCAGATGTTATTATTTCTTCAGTTGGTTCTGAAAACCCTCTTTTCACCAAAGAAAAGGTGGATGAGCTGGATATATTAAGCTTTAAATACTTTATAGATTTATCAGTACCAAGAAGTGTAGGTATAGATGTTGAAGAAAATCCGGCCGCTATTGTTTATAATGTGGACAGCATTAAAAGTAAAGCTGATGCTGCTTTAGAAAAAAGAACAACCGCTATTCCACAAGTACAATCTATTATTGAAGAGGCCATTACAGAGTTTAACGATTGGTCTAAAGAAATGATCGTTTCTCCTACAATCAACAATTTAAAAAATGCGTTGGAACAAATAAGGCAGGAAGAACTAGCTCGTTATTTAAAAGAGATTAATGCGTCTGAAAGTGAAATTGTAGAAAAAGTAACTAAAAGCATGATGCAAAAGATTATAAAACTTCCGGTTTTACAATTAAAAGCAGCTTGTAAAAGAGGAGAAGCCGAAACGCTAATTGATCTTTTAAATGACTTATTTGATCTTGAGAAAAAACAGCTAAAGTAAATCATTCTATTTTTCTTGTTACTGAAAGTGCTTTAATCTATTTTTGTAAATCATATTTAAAATAAGCAATTATGTTTTTTGATATTCCCGTAACTGAAGGTGCAAATTTATTCTTTTGGATTTTGGTATCCCTAATAGGTCTTGTTAATGCTATTCTTTTTATTGATAAAAGAAATACTGACAAGGAAACTGATACTAAATCATAATTTTTCAACTGCAAAGAAGTTTACCTGGTATGAAAAAGAAACTAATCATTTTCATACTTTTTATATTTTCGTTTGTCTCCATCAAGGTGCAGGCACAGTCATCTTATGTTGGTGTTAAATCCGGCGTAAATATTCCCACAGTTTTTTTCACCGACTTTGTATCTAATCCCCGTGTACGAACAGGTTATTTCACCTCTCCTTATATTGCGGTTACCTACAGATATATGCACCAGCCGAAGATAGGAATTCAGTTGGATTTAGCTTACTCCTCCAAAGGGTGGCAGCAAAACACAATAGAATTTACTAATTCCTTCCGGACAGAAATCAATTATATTGAAATGCCTGTTTATATGCATTGGGCTATAATTGGTAACAATAGATTAAAATTTAATGTTGATGTAGGCTTTTATTTGGCTTATGCTATAAGTACTAAAAAAACTATTCAAAATAACGCGGATCTGGAAGAGGATTTTTTACATTATAATTTAAAAAATGACAATAGAGGTGACTTTGGAATTCATGCAGGATTAAGCCTTTCATACGACTTCTCTTTTGGCACTATTCAGCTAGAAGCTGCATACAACATTGGTTTTGCTAATATTTTACCCCGAAATCATATTAAAAAAGAAAATCCAGCAGTTTCCTCTAATCAGGTGCCAGCCGTAAACATTAGTTATTTAATTCCCCTTACACAACTTACCAAAAGAAAAAAGTCAAAAGAATAGACTTTTTATAGTTTAACCAATGTACTTATAAAGCAAAGACTAAATTTTCATAACAGGTGGAATTATTTGCTTACTTTCTCGCTTTAGTTAAGTGAATAGTTTTTGAATTTAAATGAAATAGTCATAAACCTTCTATACCAGTATAGCTTACCTGCCTCTGGCAGGAATATTAGATTTGAAGGTGAAGGTTGTTGAGCTATTATTAGCGGAACTATTCCATACCGCTGATACGGCACAAGTTGCGACCGTTGAAAACTAAATTTATATACATGAATAGATATCTCCTCCAGTTTCATATTATTTTATTTCTTTTTTTCATCAGTTATAGCCTATTTGCTCAGGATGCTCCTTTAAAAATATATCAAGAAAAAACAGATAACGGCTATATCTTTTATGCAGACAATATAGACATGGCACCTTATGCTATTCGGTTAAGTTTTAGCAGTCTTGAAAATTTAAAGCCTGACAAAAATTTAAATAGCTATATTGCCTTAGTGCCGGCAAAATCAAGTAAAATAGAGATTTTACGTCTCATAAAATTAAAAAAAGGAAATACCACCTTTAAATTTAATTACATTTTCACCATAGGTAACCCTAACTTAAAACCTGATGAAGATTTTGCCTATTGGTTTCCTTATTCCCATGGACATAAGGAAAGGGTTGGGCAAGGGAATAATGGCCCGGGCACACATATAGGTATTAATGCCATCGATTTTAATTTAGATATAGGGTCACCTGTTCATGCCGCGCGTTCAGGGGTTGTAATAGAGGTGAAAGAAGATTCCAACACTGGGGGTAATGACCCTAATTTTGAAAAGTATGGAAATTACATTCGAGTTTACCATGAAGATGGTACTATTGCTGATTATGTGCACTTACAGCAAAATGGAAGCCTTGTAACGAAAGGAGAGAGGGTTAAAACTGGTGAAAAAATAGGTTTAAGTGGAAACACAGGATATAGCTCAGGCCCCCATTTACATTTTATGGTTACTTTTAGTAGAAATTTTCAAAGCATATCCCTTCCGGTAAAGTTCCTTAACTATAATGGTGAAAAAGTGGTTCCGGTAGAAGGAAAAAGCTATTATGCATACCATACAGGTAAACCTGAATTTCAAGCGGAGACTAAAGAAGACTTTAATGAAACCCTTTACGAAAACAAAGTTGAGAAATCTCTTAAAAAAAATAATATTGAAATTACAACCAGCAGTTATGATGATTATACATTGATCTACGTCGATAATGGATTCAATAGAAATATTAGCGGGAAATTATTGGTGAAAGTAGAGAATATGGAGAGCAGTAAAGAACTCCCCTATCAGTTTGAGGTGCCTGCTAAAACTAAACTCTACCTACTGGCATTAAACCCAAAAGATGCTTTGAAAAAATTCGGGTATAAATTATCAGCTGAATTTAAATAAGTTTTGTATAATTTAGAATTATCCGTAATGAATTAACAGATTTTATTGACTATATGAGGTTAGATAGTTCTTATATTTTTGAATATTGGGATTATGAGGTTGTCCTCAGGATTATCGCAGAATTTTAAAACTTTCAAGACGAATTAGCTCCGGAAAATAAAAACTACTCGAAAGCATCTTCGTTAATCCGGAAAGTATAGTAGATAATATATTTTATAAAAGATTCGTTATAATTTGATGATGAAAAAATTACTTTTTATAATCTTAATACTCACCGCCAACCTTGCTTTTGCTCAAACAACAATAAAGGGTAAACTTTATTCATCACAAGATAGCCTACCAATTGAAGGTGCTCACATTATTAATACTACCCAAGCCAAAATGGCCACTTCGTCGGCTTCGGGTGTTTTTATTTTAGAAGCTAAATCAGGTGATACAGTTGTGATTAGCAACATTAACTTTAATTCCAAACAATTCATTATACCGGATAGAGAAGAACTCATTTTTTGGATGAACCCTGCTGAAATACAATTAAAGGAAGTAATTGTAAATAACATTCCTAAATCGCAAGCAGAGTTCAAAAAAAATCTTATTGATATGCCTATGCAGGATGATGGCAAATTCATACCCTTTGGCATGATACCAGCTCAACCTATGGGAAAGGTTCCTAAAAATTATGATCCAAATTACACCAATAGTTTAGGTTATGCTATCAATAAACCAGTCTCTTTTATAGTGAAAAAGTTAAGTAAAAAACATAAAGCTGAAAAGAAATATTATGAAATAGTTGCCACACAGGGCAGTACAATTCTAGCTCATAAAAAATATAATAGAGAGCTAGTCTCCTCTCTAACAGGGTTAGAAGAGCAGGAATTGACAGAATTTATTGACTTCATGGATTTAGATAACTCTTTTATAAGAAATGCCTCTGAATATGAAATTGCTACACGGATTATCAATGAATTTAAAAGCTTTCAGGATAATAAAGCTTTAGGCTATGAACGTGAAAAGGGTTGAAATTAGGTATTTATTATTCCCTAAAATGTTTATATCCAAAGATTACAAATACTCTCCTCAATTAATTAACTTAAAGAATTAATAATTAGTTAGTTTTTAGAAATGCTCCATTCAACAGAAGAAAATAATAGAGACAATAGGTGTAGGCTATGTAATAGCTCCAGCGAATTATTTTTCCGTTCAGAGATTCAGTTATTTTATAAATGTACAACATGCGCAGGAATATTTACTGACACATCCTACCTACCCAATGACAGCACAGAAATAGAGCGCTATGAGTCCCATAATAATGACACTAATGATCCAAGGTATCAAAAATTCGTAAGCCCCATTACAAATGCTATAGCTGCTAACTTTGAGCACGAGCATTATGGGCTTGATTTTGGCTCAGGAACAGGGCCTGTTATTACCAAGGTGATGAGAGAGAAAGGATACCAGATAGATACTTATGATCCTTTTTTTGATAATCGCCCGGAAATATTGCATAATAAATATGATTACATCGCCTGTTGTGAAGTAATTGAACATTTCCATGAGCCGCGAAAGGAATTTACGCAACTACATAAACTTCTAAATAAAGGGGGTAAACTTTTCATCATGACTGATCCTTATAATGAAGAAATAGATTTTAAAAAATGGTATTATAAAAATGATCCAACACATGTTTTCTTTTATCAGAAAGAAACCTTTGAATGGATTCGCAGAGAATTCGCTTTTACAGATTGCTCAATTACAGGAAGAATGATTACTTTTTCTAATTAAAAATTCTCTATCTCATAAATAGCTCATTGGTTTTAATTTAATTATTTGCTATATTAATAGAAACTTTAAAACTTTTTCAATTATGGTAAAGAGCTATCAAGGGGCATTCACCCTAAAAAGTAAAAAAAAAGATGAACCTCAATCTGTAACTGTAGCTGATTATATGGCTACTAAACTCATTACTTTCAATGAAATGCAGTCTATACATGAAGTGATGGATATTTTGTTAAAGAATAAGATTTCCGGAGGCCCAGTTACCAATGAAAATGATGAATTAATAGGGATAATTTCTGAGGGAGATTGCCTGAAAGAAATTGTTAGGGGTAAATATAACAACACTCCGAAATTACCAGGAGTAGTAAAGGATCATATGGCAATTAATATAATTTCTATTCCTCCCGAAACAAATATATTTGAAGCTGCCAATATGTTTTTAAGACTGAGGTTCAGGAGGTTTCCTGTATTAAGAGATGGTAAGTTAGTGGGTCAAATTAGCCAGAGAGATATAATGCGGGCTGTTAATAGTATGAAGGAAGTAAACTGGAAGCATTAAAAAGCCTCATTTAGAAAAATGAGGCTCTTAAAGAATGATATGTTTTTAAATCTTATTGTGCTGCCAAAGCTTCCGCTCCTGCAGTAATCTCAAGTATCTCTGTTGTAATTGCTGCCTGACGTGTACGGTTATATTTCAACCTTAGATCTTTGAGTAAGTCTCCTGCATTTTCAGTTGCCTTATCCATAGCTGTCATCCTGGCACCGTGTTCAGATGCATTAGAGTCTAATAAAGCCTTAAAGAATTGTGTTTTTAAAGAGGTTGGTATTAATTCATCCTGGATATAATCCTTCGATGGTTCGTAAATGTAATCATTACCAGACCCATTAGATGCACCTACTTTTTCCTCTTTTCTTTCTATTGGTAAAAACTGTTCAGTATTAACCACCTGAGTAGCTGCATTTACAAACTCATTATAAAGAATTTCTACTTTATCATAGGTCCCTTTTCTGAATTCAGCCATTACATAATTGGCCGCTTCGCTTACAGCTTCAAAATTTAATGAATTGAAAAGATCAACATAAGTATCGTTATAAGGTAATTTATTTCTTCTAACATACTCCATTCCTTTCTTTCCAATAGGGAGAAAATCAATGTTTCCCGACTTTGCCAATTCGGCATATTTGCCTTCCATTAAGCTTCTTGCTTTACGCACAACAAATGAGTTGAAAGCACCGCATAAGCCTTTATCAGAAGTAACTACAACGATTAATAATTTTTGAACAGGTCTATGTTCTGCATACGGATTATCCATATCTCCTTCATTACCTCCACTAACATTCTGCAGAATAGCAGAAAGATGTTTTGAATAAGGACGCATCATGGTAATTCTGTCCTGAGCTCTTTTCAATTTTGCTGCTGAAACCATTTTCATGGCTTTAGTAATTTGTTGAGTAGAAACTACTGAATTAATTCTATTTTTTACTTCCTTAAGATTTGCCATTAAGCTTATGAGTAAGTTTTAATTTCCTTATTTATACTATGGAAATAAATCACCATTTAATCTAAAATGGTGGTATAAATTTTACTTTATACCACCTAATTATTTAATATTTAGAAGCTAGATCACTAGCCACTTTTTGTACTTTTGCG
>JBEPWY010000085.1:3550-11393 GCA_041642185.1 Marivirga sp. | reverse complement strand
TCCAAATAATTATTTCTAATACAAAAAGAAAATTATAATGAATTTCAGAAGTTTTATATATTTAATATTAACGTTTTCAATTCTAGTGGTGGCTTGTGATGAAAAAGACAAAGCCGAAATCGGAAATGATTATTATAATAGTGGAGAATATCAAAAGGCCATTGAGGCTTATAATGAATATTTAAAAATGGAGCCTTCTGATGAAATTATTCTTTACAACAGGGGTCGGGCTTATGAAGAATTAGGTAATTATGATAAAGCGCTGGAAGATTATAAGAAGGTATTAAAAATCGATCCTAAAAATGAAGCTGCACATTTAAGTTATGGTAAATACTATTTTAGAGAAAAAGATTATAAAAATGCTGCATATCAATTTGAAAAAGCATTTAAATTAAATACATCGAGCTCTCAAAATGCTTTTTTGCTTGCCAGAGCCCATCATAAAGCAGGAGAGGTGGAAAAAGCAATGGAGTATTATAATATCTCTATTAGTAATAAGGATGATAATGGAGAAGCTTATATGTACCGAGGAGCTTTAAAAGTATTTCTTAATCAAAAAACTAGAGGCTGTAGTGATATTAACCGGGCTAAAAATTTGGGAGTAGAGGGAGCTGATGAATTATATAGCAAATATTGTAACTAAGATATTGATGTTTTTACTTAATAAACCAGGAAAGAGTTGAGAGAAGGGTTATCCATTTTTATGCAAATCTAAATGAATAACCTATTCTGATTTTTATAATGTTAAGGTAATTATTTGATCATAGAATTTGGACACAGCTAGCTTAGCTACGGGCATAGATCAATTTCTTACTTAGCTGGATGTTCATGGTCACAAATTACACTGCTTGAAATCTCACCAGTACCCAGGCAAGTAGGGCAGTAGCTATAAAACTCTTTTTCCCCTTCACACACAGGGCATTCATGAATCCCTGCGCCATTGCATCTATGGCATGTTTTATAACTTTTATTACCCATAGCCCCTAATTGTATAATTACACCATCTCCACTACAGATAACGCACCCAACTTTACCAACACCTTCACAATAGTTGCAAGTTTTTAATAATTGTTTCTCTCCATCACAATGGGTACAGATTTTTTGTCGATAACCACTGTAATCACAAAAGTCGCAGTGAATATTTTTGTTTAGCTTCTTTGTTAATAGCTCCTCTAATTCTACAGCATTGTCATAATAAGCTCCTGCCTTACCCATTATTTCAAAATACTTATCTAAAAAGCTGAGGCTATTTTGGTATTGCTCTACATGATAGAGGGTCTCAGAAAATAGGTAGGGCATTTCAGAAGGGAGTTTGGCTCCACTTTTTAGTATTTCCCGAAAGGATAGATTAGCAGCCTCATAATTACCCGCTTTCATTTCTGATTGCGCCTTTTCATAATAATAGTTTATATTCTCATTATCTGGACTTTGGGCTATTACTGTTTGGAGTACTGCTAAAGAAATAAAAATGGTAAAAAGGTATTTCATAATTGATGTTTAGTATACAAACTTACAACACCAAATGAGTTTAAAATAGTGCATTTATATTTAATTTAATTTTAAAGCTCGTGCTTAAAGTAACCACTTAATCAGAATGGATTAAATTTTTTTAATTTATAAAACTGTTATTGTAATTATGCTTCACATTAAAATTTAAACTCACTAAAAGCTAATGATTATAATTTACCAATATTAAACAAAATATTAAATATTACTACCCACCAACAATTTCTTTTAGGTGATTAATAAGCTCTTCCCAAAGCTCATGTTGCTCCTGGTCATTCTCATAATTTGAATAATCAACCACTTTTACATACATTGATTGGGTGATTTCATTTTCATCCAAATGAATCTCTACATAGGATTTGTCATCTTCTTCACCTTCCTCATAAAACTCAAACTTAACAAATTGGTTAAGTCTATGCCCAGTTAATCTTGCACGGTGATCTTCATCGTCATATATGAAATTATATTCTTTATCCTCATTAATGTTTACATCATCGGCAAACCATTGTGAAAGCCCACTTGCTGTACTTATGTAAGGGTATAGCATTTTTTTTGATGCATTTATTTCAAAATCCGCTGTAAATTTTTTCATACATTATGTTGTCTTATTTAGAAAATGATAAGTTATGATTAAAATTCATTTATACCAATAAAATTCTTTCTGATTTTATTTGCAATTTGATAATAGAATTTATTAAGTTTGCACTCCCATTCAGGAACAGAGAATTAAAAATTTATCTAAACCTGAAAAAAAACAAAATGGCGAGGTAGCTCAGTTGGTTAGAGCGCAGGATTCATAACCCTGAGGTCGGCAGTTCAAATCTGCTTCTCGCTACTTTTTCCCTTCTTTCATTTGACATTTTCAACATCTCTATAATTTATATTATTATTAGTGCAAGCAAATGTATTAAATACATTGATATTACCAACAATAATAAAAAAAATCTACTGTTATTTTTATCTATTACTAACTTCCAGTGAGTTTAGCATAATTCTTGTTTAATTTGCAGAAAGTACAAAATAAAAATATTTTACATTATCAACACTTGTTTCAGCTGAATGAAAAAATTAGATAAACTTTTATTAAGATCTTTCATAGGGCCTTTTTTAATCACCTTTTTTGTAGTGGTATTTATACTTCTCTCAGTTTATATGTTGAAGTATTTTGATGATTTTGTAGGTAAGGATCTTGGATTCAATGTTTTTGTTGAACTCATCACTTATTTCAGTATTAATATGACCCCTGTTGCTTTTCCACTGGCAGTTCTTTTGTCATCATTAATGACTTTTGGTAATTTAGGAGAGCATTTTGAGTTAACTGCTATAAAAAGTGCAGGAATATCTCTTATAAGGGCAATGCGTCCATTATTTATATTTGTTGTTTTGCTCACATGTCTTGCTTATTATTCTAATAACTTTATTGTGCCAAAGGCAAATTTGGATGCTTATAGTCTTTTATATGATATCAAACAAAAGAAACCATCTATTGATATTAAAGAAGGTGCATTTTATGGAGGCATACCGGGTTATAGTATAAAGGCCAACAAAAAATATGATGATGATAAATCATTGGGAGATTTGATTATTTATAACCATTCAAAAGGGAAAGGAAATAATGAAGTGATTTTGGCTGACTCTGCATTAATGTATACTATCCTAGGTGATAAATACCTGGTGATGGAACTTTTTGATGGGAAAAGCTATACAGAAGAAGAAAATACTTCAACGGAAAAAGATAAACCTGCAAACTTTATCAGGAATTTTTTCGATCATAACAAAGTTGTTTTCAGTCTATCTTCATTTGAAATGGAACGAACTGATAAAGATTTGTTTTCGTCCAATAGATTAATGAAAAATGAGAGGGAATTAAGGCATGATGTGGATTCCATGAAAAGAGATGTATTGGAGTCCAAACGTAATATTTATCAGTATACTCCCAGGTTTTTCAATCTTCATCTATCTGAGGTAGAGGATATAAAACCAGGATCTGTAAAGAAATTAGAAAGCATCAAGGAAAAGGAGGAAGAAGAAAAAAAGAAAATTGCAGAAGAGAAAAAGCTTTCAGTCTCTGATTCATTAATTGCTTCTGAAGAAATTGAAAAAGAAAGTAATACTGCAATAGATACGAATAGTACTAATTTACAAACAGTTAAAAAAGATAAAGGGTCGAATAATGATAAATCCATTGTTGAAAAATTATTAAAAGAAAGAAAATCCCTACCTAAAAAAGCCATAAAGGCTTTAAATGCAGATATTGAAAAAGTAAAAATTCTAGAAATCAATGAATACGACACAGCTCTCATAGCAAAAGTTGACAGCACCTATGATGCTATCAATAGAGGCTCAAATCTCAATCTGTTAGATAAACCACGATTTGCAAAGAATAGGTTGAAAGGGGAAAATAGAAGAATTGATAATAGAGAGTTTGAGAGCAATGTATATGGTATTGAAGCTAATAGTAAGTTATCTCAAGCAGTAGCTTGTATTATAATGTTTTTAATAGGGGCACCACTCGGGGCTATTATTAAAAAAGGAGGACTTGGCTTTCCTGTTATTATTTCAATACTGTTTTTTATTATTTCATATGTGATTAATACTACCGGAATTAAAATGGGAAGGCAAGGGGATATTAGTAATTTTATGGCCGTTTGGGCTTCTAATATAATTCTCTTGCCATTTGGTATTTTCTTTTTACGGCAGGCAAGAAATGATTCCCGTTTATTTGAACTAGATAATTATCTGGTATTCTTTGAAAAAGTAAAAGATTTTTTTGTCAGAAAGAAAGTCGGAAAATTATAACTTATACAAATACAGGAATAAATAGGGTTTAAATATTGCAATCAATTTAATTCTTTACAAAGAAAAGCCTTTTGTTACACGAATTAAATTACTATATTTGCACCTGTTTAAACAAATTTTAAAAAGCTAACTATGTATTTAAGCGCAGAAAAGAAACAAGAGCTGTTCAAAAATCATGGTCGGTCAAAAGCAGAAAAAGATACGGGTTCGGCAGAATCTCAAATCGCGCTTTTCACTTTCCGGATTAATCATTTAACACAGCATTTGAAAATTAACAAGAAAGATCACTCTTCAAGAAAAGGTCTTTTGAAATTAGTCGGAAAGAGAAGAAGTTTATTAGATTTCCTTCAGAAAAGAGAAATTGAAAGATATAGAGCAATTATTGCTGAATTGAAATTAAGAAAGTAATAAAATTTAAGATTATTAAAAAGGGAATCTGTCGGTTCCCTTTTTCTATTATTTCCCATTACAATACCACATCTTTTACAGGACGTGTATAGCAAATGCGGCAAAAGACACACAATAGGACGAGAAAAAAGTAAAAAAACTATTATGGCTATACCACAAGCAACAACAAAAAAATTCAACCTTCCTGACGGACGCGAAGTCAGTATAGAAACAGGAAAACTAGCAAAACAGGCAGACGGATCTGTAGTAGTAAGAATGGGTGATACCATGCTATTAGCTACTGTAGTTTCCAGTAAGGACGCAAAAGAAGGAGTAGATTTCCTTCCAATGGCAGTAGATTATCAAGAGAAATTCGCTTCTGCCGGTAAAATACCTGGTGGTTTCTTAAAAAGAGAAGGAAGACTTTCAGATCATGAGATATTAGTAAGCCGTTTGGTGGACAGGGCATTAAGACCTTTGTTTCCTAATGATTATCATGCTGAGACACAAGTTTTTATTCAGTTGATTTCAGCTGATGAAGAAGCATTACCTGACGCATTAGCAGCATTAGCCGCTTCTGCAGCTATTACTGTTTCTGATATACCATTTGCAGGACCAATATCTGAAGTAAGAGTTGGAAGAATAGAAGGTAAATTGGTTATCAATCCTTCCAGGGAACAAATGAAAGCTTCAGATATTGATATGATTATCGCCGCTACCATTGATAATATTATGATGGTAGAAGGTGAAATGAAAGAAATTTCTGAAGAAGAATTGGTAGAGGTAATTAATTTTGCACACGAAACAATTAAAATTCAGTGTCAGGCACAGCTTGATTTAGCTAAAGATTTTGGTGCTAAGGAAAAAAGAACTTACTCTCATGAAGAGGAAGATAATGCTGAATTAGAAAAAGAAATTAAAGATAAGTACTACGAGCAACTATATAAAATTGCTGCTGATGGCTTAGCCGATAAGCATGAAAGATCAAGACTTTTCAAAGAAGTTTCTGAATCTTATTTTGACGCATTACCTGAAGATCATGAAGTTAGCATAGGTTTAGCTAAAAAATATTTCAGAGCTACGCAAAAGAAAGCGGTAAGAAATGCTACTTTAGAAACAAGAAAGAGGTTAGATGGCAGAGGATTGGATGAAATTCGTCCTATATGGGGTGAGGTAGATTATTTGCCTTCTGCACACGGATCAGCTATATTTACAAGAGGTGAAACTCAATCATTAACTACTGTTACGTTAGGTACTAAGCTTGATGAGCAAATGATTGACGGAGCAATGCAGGCCGGATTTAATAAATTCATTTTGCATTATAACTTTCCTGGTTTTTCTACTGGTGAAGCAAAGCCTAACAGAGGTCCTGGTAGAAGAGAAGTAGGCCATGGTAATTTAGCCATGAGAGCAATTAAGCAAATTTTACCAACTCCAGAAGAGTTACCTTATACTATCAGAGTAGTTTCTGATATATTAGAATCAAATGGTTCTTCTTCAATGGCAACCGTTTGTGCGGGTATTCTTGCATTAATGGATGCAGGTATTCCTATAAAAGCTCCTGTTTCAGGTATAGCTATGGGTTTAATCTCGGATGCTGAAACAGGTAAATATGCTATTCTTTCTGATATCTTAGGCGATGAAGATCATATTGGTGATATGGACTTTAAAGTAACAGGTACTGAAAAAGGTATCACTGCTTGTCAAATGGATATAAAGGTAGATGGACTTTCTTCCGAATTATTAATGGAAGCTTTAAACCAAGCCAAAGCAGGAAGAGATCATATCAGAAATGAAATGATGAAAGTTATAGCTGCTCCAAGAGAAGATTATAAACCAAATGCTCCAAGAGTTGTTAATATCGAAATCGACAGAGAAATGATCGGTGCGGTAATAGGACCAGGCGGGAAAGTTGTTCAGGAAATTCAAAAAACTACAGGAGCTACTGTTGTGATTGAAGAAACTGAAAAAGGCGGAAAAATTAATGTTTTTGCTGTAAACAAAGATTCTTTAGATCAAGCTGTGGCTTGGATTAAAGGAATTGTTGCGAAACCTGAAATTGGTGAAGTTTATGACGGTAAAGTAAAAGCAATACAGCCTTATGGTGCTTTTGTTGAAATTATGCCTGGGAAAGATGGTTTACTTCATATCTCTGAAATTAAATGGGAGAAGGTAGAAACACTTGAAGGTGTATTAGAAATAGGCGAGGAGATTAAAGTGAAGTTGATCGATATCGACCAAAAAACAGGAAAATTAAGGTTGTCAAGGAAAGTTTTACTTCCTAAACCTGAAAAAACCGAACAATAAAAGTAATAAATAATAAATATCAGTAATATTTAACTTAAGCCAAGGAACTATATAGTTCCCTGGCTGTGTTAGTAAAGCATTTTAAAGTTAAACCTAATAATAATTAATGAGACAGCTCAAGATTAGCAAGCAAATTACCAATCGGGAGAGTCAATCTCTTGATAAGTATTTACAAGAGATTGGTAAAGTCGATTTGTTAACACCTGATGAAGAGGTAGATTTAGCAGTTCGAATCAAACAAGGTGATCAGCTTGCACTTGAAAAATTGACAAAAGCCAATCTTCGTTTTGTTGTTTCAGTAGCTAAGCAATACCAGAATCAAGGTTTATCCTTAGGAGACTTGATTAATGAAGGAAACTTAGGACTTATTAAAGCGGCACAACGCTTTGACGAAACAAGAGGTTTTAAATTCATTTCTTATGCAGTATGGTGGATCAGACAATCCATATTGCAAGCATTGGCAGAACAATCAAGAATTGTTCGCCTTCCATTGAACAGAGTAGGATCTTTAAATAAGATTTCTAAAACCTTCTCTGCTTTGGAGCAAAAGTTTGAAAGAGAGCCATCCCCGGATGAGTTAGCTGAAGTATTGGAAGTAACTGCTAATGAAGTGGTGGATACTATGAAAATTTCTGGCCGACACGTATCTATGGATGCTCCATTTGTACAAGGTGAAGAGAACAGTCTTTTAGATGTTCTTGAAAATGACGGTGAAGAATCTCCAGATGATGAATTGATGAATGATTCATTAAGAAGAGAAGTTCAAAGAGCCTTATCTACACTTACTCAAAGAGAAGCTGATGTAATTACTCTATACTTTGGATTAAACGGAGAGCACTCTATG
>JBEPWY010000085.1:0-3540 GCA_041642185.1 Marivirga sp. | reverse complement strand
AAGAAATAGGCGAGAAATTTAATCTGACTCGAGAAAGAGTAAGACAGATTAAAGAAAAAGCTATTCGTAGATTACGTCATACTTCACGTAGTAAAGCATTAAAACCTTATTTAGGGTAAATGAAATCTTAATTTCTAAATAAAAAAAGGTCTTTTCACAGACCTTTTTTTATTTTTACAGTTTAAAGATTCAATTTACGGAAATAATGCCGTAAAATTGAATATCAAAAATATATCGCAATGACTGAAGAAAAAGTAAACGTTCTTATTGTAGGCTCCGGACCTGCAGGTTATACAGCAGCCATTTATGCTGCCAGAGCCGGGCTAAAACCGGTTTTGTATCAAGGTGGTCAGCCGGGTGGACAATTAACTATAACTAATGATGTAGAAAATTATCCTGGATATCCTGATGGAATTAATGGCCCGCAAATGATGGTAGATTTTCAAAAACAGGCGGAAAGATTTGGTACCGATGTTAGATTTGGTATGGCAACCAAAGTTGATTTTAATGGTTACCCTCATAAGGTTATTATTGATGATAAACATGAAATCACAGCTAATGCTGTAATAATCTCTACAGGAGCATCTGCCAAGTGGCTAGGGTTAGAATCAGAGCAAAGATTAAATGGAATGGGCGTTTCAGCTTGTGCTGTTTGTGATGGTTTCTTTTACAAAGGTCAGGACGTAATAGTGGTTGGAGCCGGTGATACTGCTGCTGAAGAAGCTACTTATTTATCAAAATTATGTAATAAAGTTACTCTTTTGGTAAGAAGAGATGAAATGCGTGCTTCTCAGATAATGCAGAAGCGCGTAATGAAAACTTCTAATATTGAAGTATTATGGAATACCGAAACTGAAGAAGTTTTAGGTAAAGATGAAGTGGAAGGTGTACGAGTTGTGAATAATATTACAGGAGAAAAAACTGAGATTAAGGCGACAGGTTTCTTTGTGGCCATTGGCCATAAGCCTAATACCGATATTTTTAAGGATTTCCTTCATTTAAATGAAGCTGGTTATATACAAACTGTACCTGGTACTTCAAAAACCAATATAGAAGGTGTTTTTGCTTCTGGTGACGCACAGGATTTTATTTACCGACAAGCTGTAACCGCCGCAGGAACAGGCTGCATGGCTGCGTTGGATGCGGAGAGATTCTTGGCAGAAAAGGAAAGTGAAATAGAAGAAAATAAAGTAGCTCAGGAAGCTAAATAATCATTTACAAAAATATTTAAAAAAGTATGGGTTTTATGGCTCATACTTTTTTTATTTGTAGATACATATAAGTAGCAACCTTTATTATGATTTGAAGTTAAGGT
Organism: Marivirga sp.; assembly: GCA_041642185.1. Taxonomy (GTDB): domain Bacteria; phylum Bacteroidota; class Bacteroidia; order Cytophagales; family Cyclobacteriaceae; genus Marivirga. The sequence continues at coordinate 2,225 of JBEPWY010000085.1, read as the reverse complement.
TATTAATACCATTAATTTAATACCATTAATTAACTAAAAAATCATCCAATATTTTTTAAGAATACAATTATGAAATTAGACATTTTGGCTTTTGGGGCTCATCCTGATGATATTGAACTTTCCTGCGCAGGAACTTTAGCACTACATGCATCAATTGGAGATAAAGTAGGCATAATTGATTTTACTGAGGGAGAGATGGGTACACGTGGAACGCCCGAATTACGGAATACAGAAGCTCAGAATAGTGCAGAAATCCTAGGGTTAGAAATAAGAGAAAATTTGAGATTTGCAGATAGCTTTTTTGTCAATGATAAAGAGCACAAATTAAAAGTGGTTCAAAAAATCCGCCAATACAAACCGGATATTATTATTACAAACGCCATTAATGACAGACATCCTGATCATGCAAGAGCATCGGAGCTTTCAAAAGATGCAATATTTCTTTCAGGACTAAAAAAAGTGGAGACTTTAGATCCAGAGGGCAATTCACAGGATTCATGGCGACCACGGTTGGTTTTACATTACATTCAAAGCCTGCCGATAACCCCAGATTTTTTGGTAGATGTAAGCGATGTATGGGAAACCAAAATGAAAGCTGTTAGGGCTTTTGAATCACAATTTTATAACCCAGGCAGTAGCGAACCTGAAACCTATATATCCAGTCCTGGTTTTATAAAAATGATTGAAGCAAGAGCTATGGAATTTGGTCATATTATTGGTGTTAATTATGCAGAAGGCTTTACAGTTGATAAATATTTGGGAGTTAAAAATTTAAAGGGCCTTTTATAGCTCTAGAGGATTTTACCTGAATTCCTTATTTTCATCACCCTAAAGTGTGTTGAATAGATTAAATTATAATCCATCTATCATCATGTAATAAACATACCAAAATAAATCATACAATTTCCAGGGTGCTGTATCCCTGTCCGTGTCGCTTTAGCTGGACCTGGGTGGTAATCCTTTCTTTTAGTGAGTCCACATGACTGATAATCCCTATGGTTTTGGAAGATTCTGCCTGTAATCTTTCAAGGGTGTCTAATGTTTGATCAAGCGTTTCCGGATCCAAAGTGCCAAAGCCTTCATCTATAAACAGGCTATTGATTTCCACATTTCTTGAGGCCATATCTGATAGTGCTAAAGCCATAGAAAGGCTTAAGATAAAGGTTTCTCCTCCTGATAAGGTTTTTACAGATCGCCTTTGACCACCCATATGTTCATCTATAGCCACCAGACCATCATCATCTTCATTTTTATTAGGCTTATCAATTTTATACCTATCGTTTAAATCCTTCAATCTTTCATTAGCTAATAAAAGCAAATGTGATAAACTCAAATCCTGTGCAAAATCATTAAACTTTTTACCAGTGGATGAGCCAATAAGCTCGTCCAATATTTTCCAGCTACGGTTATCTTTTTCTTTATCTGCAATGGATGCTTTGATAATAGCTATTCTTTTATTATTTTCTTCATGGTTTTTCAATGCCCTGCGCAGGTGCTCAGCCTTTTCATTTAGCTCTTTCCAGTCAATTCTTTTTTGTGATAAATCAATTGCTAACTCATTTCTCGTTTGATTTACATCTGATTCTTGTAGTTCAATAAGTTTATTCTGTAATAAAGAAACACTATTTTTTAACTGATCAAGAGATTTGGTAATATGCTCTTTTTGATCACGTAACTCAATATAAATGTCATCTGGAAGTAAGGCTTCTTTTGCTTTAACAATAGATGAATAGCCCTCTGCGGTTAAGGCAGGGTTGAGATTTTCTTCTAACTCTTTCAAGGAATTTTGAAATTGAATGTCTTTCGCCTGCAAATCCTTTTTTTGATGCATCAGAGATTTTTCTTCCTGAAGTAGGGTCGTCCATTTTTGTTGTACCTTATTGGCATCGCTATAAATATCCTTGCCGGTATATAAAGTCTCTAATTCCGCCTTGAGCGATTTCCCCTCTTTCAATAATTGATTTAGTTTCTCATGTAGGGGAACAGCCGTTTGCAAGGAAGAGTAATTTTTTTGGGTTTTATCAAACTTGTCAATTTGGGTAATCAGAAATTTATTTTCCTCTAATAGTTGTCCCCAATTAACGGTTGCTTTTTCATCTATAAATTGACAAAAAGTATTTTTAAAATTAAATTGAAGTTCTTCTAACTTTTTGATTAAATTATTTTTGTTAATTGAAATCTGGTCCAGGCGCTCATCATTATGTTTTAACTTGCTTTGGCTTCCA
>JBEPWY010000084.1:0-11400 GCA_041642185.1 Marivirga sp. | reverse complement strand
CTTGTGAATTGGCTAAGTTGAACATAGTTAAATGGATTAGAAATATTAAGATGAGAGTTTTCATGAGTATATAATTGTTTTTTAGTTATCACAACTTGTGCCGCAACAGCGGTATGGAATAGTTCAGCCGTTAGCAAAACCTAAAACCATCACATTTCCTTTTAATATTCCTGCCAAAGGCAGGCAAGCTATGCTCGGTTGGTATGCTGCGTTTATGACTATTTCATGAGTATATTTGTTTTTGTTAATCTACAAGTTTAACTATTCCTCAAGTCGAAGATTTTTCATACCGGCCGGTTTTTTTTGCTATCTTAATTCTAAACACAATGGCTTTCTTTTCTTTTTCTACATTTATTGGAGCCATCGGTTGTACCTTAGGTTTTAAGGTTTCACTTGTGATTATGGGAGCCATTTTATCCATAATTATATCTGTAGCTTTTTGGATTTCAGCTTCTTCTGTAATTTCTTCATAAGTGCCCCAAAGGATTACGCTGCGCCAATTGACCATGTTTTCCACAATATCTACCTGAAAGCATACATCTTTATTTTCTCGCATCATTTCTATTTTCATGCCTTCTTTTGAGCGTGCAAGTATGTAGAGTTCTTGGTATGTATATCCTATAGGCACTATATAAGGTTTGCCTTTTGCAGAACAACCAATTCTTCCCATGAACTGGGATTGTAGCACATCAATTATTTGTTTTTCAGATAGTTCGCCAAGCATAAACATAGAGGCTAAAAAGTACAAAAGCGGGAAGTTATTTTCCCGCTTCAGAACCAAGACAGTTTAGAACCTTTTACAGTGTTTATTCTGTCAAGATTTGCATAATTAAGGTCTTATTCCCAATATCAGATTTTAATCTGTGGTTCGACATTATAGTTTATTTGTCTTTTAAAACATTATTATCTACATGTCTATGCGGGCTATAAGTCTTTCATTATGGTACTTCAAAGTTACGCATAAACCACTTTTGAACTCCATGATAAAACTTTGCTACCGGAGAGATTTTTGTCATTGAAACAGAATAAAGGACAGAATAAAGAAGCAATGCTTTGCTCACCAATTCTATAAAGCCTCATTAAGCAGAGCGGGTGTTTAACGTTGGCAAGAAAATAATACATAAAGCTTCTATATTTGAGGCTAAAAAATTCAAGAGGAATTACTTTTGTCTAAAAATGATAAAAATCTGCATGTTTAAGGATGTGGGTCATACTATTTTGATATGAAATTCATCAACTTTGATTGAAGATGAAGATGAAAAAGCCATGATCATAATAGTAATGGGTTTGCCGGGATCGGGGAAGAGTTATTTTGCTGTACTTTTAGCTGAAAAGTTAAATGCTAAATATTTGAGCAGCGATCGCGTAAGGAATGTGCTTAAAATGCGCGGCAAATACAGCTTATCTGAGAAATTGTATGTTTATGAGTGGTTGGCTAACCTCACGGAAGGGGCATTAGATGAAAAAGCTAGTGTAGTGGTGGATGCAACTTTCTATTTACAACGAACCAGAGATCTTTTTTTGGAGATTGCAGAAAGGCGTAACATTAACATCAAATTTATTATGATTGAGACACCAGTTTTATTGGTTAAACAACGTCTTGAAAAGCCAAGAAAAGAAAGTGAAGCCGATTATAAAGTGTTCAAAAAAATTAAAAAGGAATTTGAAGAAATAACTATTCCTTGCCTCCACCTTACTTCAACATCCGATAATATTGATTTAATGTTGAGCTCGGCATTAGAATTTATTCAAGCTGAAAGAAATGAAAACGCATGAGATACAACAATTGGCCTCAGACGGTTACTTCGATAAGTTCCCACTTAATGCATCAATAATAGAAACGCATATTTCCTGGGTCTTATTAAGTGGGGATTTTGTTTTTAAAATCAAAAAACCTGTCAAACTTTCATTTCTGGATTTTTCCACCTTGGATTTGCGAAGGCATTATTGCATGCGGGAATTGATTTTGAACCAAACCTATTCGGATATTTATTTGGATGTATTGCCTATTAGAAACATAAATGGCAAATGGCATATTGGAGAAGGCAAAGAAAATATCATAGATTATGCAGTAAGAATGAAGAGGTTGGAGAGTGAGAGTAAAATGGACACCATGCTCGATGAAGGTAAGCTTAACAAAAATCATATAAAATCATTGGCCAATATTTTAGCGCAAGCACATCTGAAAGCTGAAAAAGTTACTTCAAATTTTAATTTAGCTAAGTTAAGGCGATTGTTTAACAGCTTCATTGAAAACAGGCCTTTTGTATTAAGACATTTTGGTGAAGAAGCGGCCATTATGATTGATAAATCCATCGCATGGAGCAATAAATTTTTGGAGGCCCACGCTTTACGCATGAAGCAAAGAGCTGATGAGGGTTTTACAAGACTGCTACATGGCGATCTTCATTGTGGAAATGTATTTATAGCCAATCCCCCCATTCTTTTTGATTGCATAGAATTTGACGATAAATTGAGGGAGATTGATTTATTGAGCGAAATCGGCTTTTTATGTATGGATATTGAAGCGCACAACGCTCCTGAACTGAGCGATTATTTAATAGATTTGTACAGCAAACAAACTGGGGCTATTCAATCTAAGGAAGATCTCCAAATTCTACATTATTATAAGTGCTTCAGGGCAAGTATCAGGGCAAAAGTGCTACTAATCAGTGCGCAGCAACACCGTGGTTCTGCTCAATTTAAAGAAGAGCTTCCCAAAGCTGAAAAATATCTAAAATTGATAAAGAGTTATTTGCCCTCAAAAGTATCATTAGAAAATAGATCAAAGGAATTTGACTTCAAGACAGATTCTGATAAGTAGGAACTGCATGAATATATGCTGTTTTTAGCGAGCCCTGAGTAAGTTCCTGACAAAATCCAATGCCCCATAACCATTATCATTTTAAATATCTATAAATGTAGTTTCCTCAATACCCTGCAATCATTATACCTCAATAAATTTAGTTTATAGTTCTTTCTAATTTCTGCATATCCCGAATACTTATTCCATGATGATGGATTTCTATTATCCCTTCCTCTTTGAAATCCGCTAATGTACGGTTAAGCGATTCGGTAGCAGTACCTACAAGATCGGATATGTCCTTGCGTGATACAGAGATAACAGACCCATTATTTTCCGAAATGTGAAACTGTTTATTCAATTGTAACAAAATACTGGCTGTTCGCTGCCTAATAGAAAAGTATGCCAGTTCCAACATCCGGTTTTCACATTTCATCAGTCTGTTTGCCAATATTTTCATGAACTCAACTGCTACCTCCTTATTGTTGCATAAAGCATTCAAAAATTCCTGTTTTGGAATTTGGATTATTTCCGCCTCTTCCAATACTATCGCATTTTCTGTATAAGTATTGTTTTCGAGCAAAGGGGCATATCCTAAAAAACTACCAGCATTTAAAAACCCTGTTACTAATTCCTTTCCATCCTGTGTGGATTTGTAAGTCTTTACCAGGCCTTTGTGGATGTAATGAAGCTCATGGGGCTGCCTGTCTTCCACATATATCATTTCCTTTTTTTTGAATGGTTTTAGGGGTCTGTTTTCAGTCAGTTTTCTTAACTCCTTAAGCTGACGTTTGTTGTTTGTGATATTATCAATCCCCAGGTTGCCTTCTTGAAAGGAAGTTTTTAATATATTGTTTTTGTACAAGCGCCTTTCTATTACTTTTAACAAATCGAGCCCATCAAAAGGTTTGGTAATATAATCATCTGCCCCGAGGTTCATACCCGTCCTAAAATCCGATTTTTCTGCCTTAGCAGTAAGGAATATGAAAGGGATGTCCGATGTTTTTTTATCCATACTAAGGATATGCAACACACCATGTCCGTCAAGTTGGGGCATCATAATATCGCATAATATAAGGTCGGGGTTAGTTTCTTTCGTCAACAATACCCCTTCTTTTCCATTGGCCGCTGTGATGACATCATAGTTTGAGAGTTTCAGTATGTCGGAAATATTCTCCCTCATATCAATATTGTCTTCTATAATAAGGATTTTAGAGCGCATATCAATTATAAGTTAATTCTGATATTGTATTTTCCTTTAAAACCGTTACAAGGGGCAATTCAACGGTAAAAGTACTGCCTTCATTTAATTTGCTTTTGCAGTATATATTTCCGTTCAGCAATTTCACATATTTTTTTACGATGTTAAGACCAAGTCCTGTCCCTTGTATATAGGAGGCATTTTCTGCCCTGAAAAACCGATTGAAAATATGCGGTAGTTCTTCTTCAGGGATACCAATACCATAATCCTGCACTTTTATAATTAGTTTGCCCACTTCCACTGATGATCTAAATTTGATTAGCCCTTCCTTTTTGGAGTATTTTATGGCATTAGAAAGCACATTAAGCACAATGTTCCTAAGTATTTTTTTATCAGTATCCATAATACTGATGCCTGTATGCTCATAATCCAATATCTGGTTGGCTTGTATTTGAAGATCCATTTCTTTTTTAAGGTCAAGCAAAAAGGAATGAATGTCAATCAATGAATAGTTTGCCTCGACTTTGCCTTCTTCCAATTGGCTCAATGAAAGGAAATCGTTTAGTATATCGGTCAGGTTGTTAACGGATTTCTTGATACGCAGGATGTGTGTTTCTTTGGCCTGGTTAAAATCTTCACCCGTATAATTTTCCAATAAGTAGGCAGAGGTCATGATCGTACTGAGCGGTGTGCGAAACTCGTGAGAGGCAGTGGAGACAAATCTCGATTTTAATTTACCAAGTTCCTTTTCCGTTTCAAGGTTTTTCATTAGTGCCAACTCGTTTCTTTTTTCTGCCGTCACATTGGTAATCACGATCAGGATTTTATCTATCATTCTTTTGCTTTCCTGTATTGGAACCGCTTTTACATTGTAATAATTATTGTTAATGACTACTTCAAAAGAGACTGCCTCCCCCTCAAATCCTCTTTTGAGTTCTGTTTCAGCGGCAATATTCTCTGATGAAAAGAGATCTTCAAACACTTTTTCTTCTAATAAATGTGTTTCCCCTAGTCCCATTTCTTGCATTCCGGTTCCATTTACTAGCAGATATTTGAGGTCCCTGTTCATAATACCAATGATACCATTTGGAAAATGCCTTGCCATAGCCTCATAAAGGCGTTGGGTATCCAACAGATTTTGCTCTGCGGTTTCCCGGGCTGTTATTTCTTTTTGCAGTTCTGTATTGGTGTTTTCCATGATCTGGTAAGCCTCCGATAGCTTTTTAGTACGGTCTTGCACTCGGGCTTCCAATTCTTTATTCAACTGCTGAGTTTTTAATAAATATTCCTTTCGCTCGGTGATGTCCATAATGAAAACGATCACCAATAGCTCATTATCTGCATTAAAATGGCCTAGGCTTATCTCGGCAGGGAATTCTGTATTGTCTTTTCGTTTGGCAAAGAGTTCCATCCCTGCACCCATTGATCTGTTACGCGGGGAATCGCTAAAGCTTTTCCTGAGCCCATGGTGTGCATTTGCGAAACGGTCAGGTATCAACTGTTCAATTTCCTTCCCCTTCAATTCAGCTTCCCTGTAACCGAATAATTCCAATGCATAGGGATTGATCAATATGATGTCACCTTTTGAATTAGTGACAATAATGCCTTCAGTTGCATTTTCAAATATAGCTTTTAAGTATTTTTTGGCTTTACGCTCATTTTTCAGTGAGTGCCTGTACCAAACACTAAAGCAGACCATCATCCATACTGCTATAGCTGCAAGAATCCTATTATTAGTTAGGATAGGCTTCCCACTAAAGTTGGACAAAAGGAAACCTATACCAATAAACAATGTGGTAAGTATTCCGATTAAAATAGCATATTTTTTGCTTTCGGAAAGTAGCAGGATAAAAGGAAGCGCGATTAGGTAAGCTACGGTGATCAGGCCATGGCCTGGTCGCAACTCATAAACAAACATGCTAATGAGCAGTACTACTCCTGCTAAAAGCAATAGTTTTTGGCGGTATGATTGGTGTATGATTTCCCGCATGATACAAATGAGACCAGTTACTATATCACAACTTCTTTATTAAAGTATTTACAAAGGTATTTTATTCTTGTAAGATTTATGATGACGTAGATTTCTGTGCTCAATGACAATCGTCATGATTGATATTTACCCCTTGGTAAATGCGGCTTTAGAAATGGTATTGGAGTGTTCTATAACATTAGGAAAAAGTTAAAAAATAGGACTGTCTCATTTTTTGCTTTTGAGATAGCCCTATTTTGGGTTATTCAAGATTAAGTTACCTTAATTTCTTTTTTAGGCAGTGCTTTCTCCACTTCTTTTTTAGGAACCTTGATCTTCAAAATACCATCAGCATAAGTAGCATTCACTTTGTCGAATTTTACGCTTTTGGGAAGTGTGAAAGACCTGTTGAACGAACTACTGCTGAACTCTTTCCTTGTGAAGTGTTCACTTTCTTCCATTTTCTCTTCCTCTTTTTCCGCACTAATGGATATAAAGTTGTTCTCAGCAGTCACAATGAAATCCTTTTTGTTGAATCCGGGTGCCGCCAAATCGATAATGAATTCTTTTTCATTTTCCTTGATATTCACCGCAGGAATATCTTTGTCAAAACCTAAGTTGAGCCATCCAGGGCCTATTGCACGATCATTGTCAAATAAATCTGACAATACGGAGGGGAGAGAGTCACCGTTCCTTTTTTCTTTAAGTTGTTTCATGACTTTAGTTTTTATGATGTTTGAAATAATAACTATAGTAAATGTAGGTTTAGGAAGATCAGGAAAAAATGACTTTTCTGGGCAATGGGGAAGATTTTTATCATAAGGACGGCTTATATTTATTATAATAAAATGTACCCTATCATAACTATTGCGCTACCCAGCCCCCATCAACTGCCAAAGCTTGTCCTGTAACAAAGGAAGATGCGTCAGAACATAGCCAAATAACTGCTTCGGCAACCTCTTCTGGCTCACCCATACGGCCTACGGGCTCCATATCAGTAAATTGCTTTTCAACTTCTTTATCCTTGCCGGTAAATCTGTCTATCATAGGGGTTTTAATAATACCGGGGCAAACCACGTTTACCCTGATGGCCAATTTAGCATAATCCAGAGCAGTATTTTTAGTGAGCCCTACCACTGCATGTTTAGATGCTACATAGGCAGGTATCCCTCCAAATCCCACTAATCCTGCTACGGAGGCATTATTAACAATTGCACCTTTACCTTGTTTGAGCATATGTGGAATTTGATGCTTCATGCAAAACCAAACTCCATCTAAATTTACACTCATTACCCTTTGCCAGTTATCATTTGTACATTCATGGGCCGGAGCTCTTAATCCTTCAATGCCTGCATTATTAAAGGCAAAATCTAACCTTCCATAATTATCTATTGTTTTTTCCACCATATTAATCACATCAGATTCTTTGGATACGTCACACTTGGTAAATATGGCAGTCCCCCCTGCCTTTTTTATTGTATCAAGTGTCTCTGAGTCATCCACATTATCCGCTATTACCACTTTGGCTCCATGCTGGGCAAATAAAATGGCTGTGGCCTTTCCGATACCGAATGACCCTCCGGTTACTATCGCTACTTTATCTTTGAATTGTTTTTCCATGACTATATGTTTTATAAAGGAGTAAATAAATGTTTGAAATCACTCTAAAATTAGGTTGTATTGGAATGAAAAAGAATGACAACTGAAGTATTAAGACCGGACTTTTGTCATCGATCAATATGCCTGGGGTTTAAAAAGAAGCCATTGGAAAACCTGCATTGAATTGACAGGAACTGCTAAATTTTTATTTATAGAGAACTCTTTGATACAAACTTCATTATTAAACCTCAGTTGGAGCATATTTACAAGCTCTAAATACGATTAAAATGAAAGGACATGATTGCCGAAAGGATAACATCTCCCTAAATAGCTTTTACTGCCCTTTTTGTTTGATGGCAGATTATAAAAATAGGTGTTTTTAATTTTTTGATTGACAAAATCAGGTAGTAAGGTGTTTCCTTGAATTAAAATATTTTTTTAGTGCCCATGCTCCTGCTAGAGTGGTGAAAAAGGAAAATGCGCCATAAAGTACCGCAATAGTTTCCATTTGATCGTTTACCAAAATTTGAGAAGCTACAAAAATGGCCAAAGCAGAATTCTGAAGGCCCATTTCAATGGCAATTGTATAGTTACCGCTATGGTTTATACCCATTCCTTTTGATAGGTAGAAGCCTGTTAGCATACCCGATATATTTAAAAGAAGAAGTGGAAAAACCAGATGAATATCAGATAATATTGACTTAGCATTTCCTCCATCGCCTGAAAACATAGCATAAGCTACAATAGCTATTAATAATAGCGGCAGAATAATTCTGGAAGGTTGGCGGATTTTGTCAGTGAATGATGTGGGGGTATATTCATTTGCTAAAATACCGGCCACAACAGGAATTATAACTGTTAGCAAAATTTCCTTAAATGTATTAGCAAAGTTAATTTTGATTTCTGTTTGTTCTCCCATAAATAATAAAAGCGCCAGGCTTACATACATAGGTATGGTAAATATTATAGCGAAACTATTAAAGGAGGTTAAAGAAACTGAAAGCGCAACTCTTCCCTTTAGCATATGGGTAACAAGATTTGAAGCGGTACCACCGGGTACGGAAGCAATAAGAATGATACCAACTTTATATGCAGGTTCTATCGGCCAAAAATAAATGATTATAAAAGCAATTAGAGGCAACAGCACCAATTGACATCCCAAGCCGGTTAAAATAGCTTTGGGGTGAGTGAAAACTCTTGTAAAATCTTTAAACTTTAAGGTTATACCAATGCCAAACATAATAATGGCTATTGCTATTGGCATCAATAAATCAGTAAAATTATACATGCATTTAATTTAATTTTCATTTAAGCATACGGAAAATAATGCTATTGATTGGTAACTATTTTAAATTTATCAGATCAATATAATATTAGCTTCTTGTTATCATTTAGTAAATCTAATTTTTTTGTCTGCACTTATTCTTAATTTAGCCATATGCTAAATGATATAGCTCTTTCGATAAAAAGTTTTCTCAAAAGTCCTGATTTCTTAAAATCATTATTAGTCACTTTCGGGATAGTTTTACCTATACTTATAGGGATCCAGTTGGATATGCTCCCGTATTTTCTAAGTATAGCTATTGGCATGTTCCTTACTTCCGGTAGCGATGTACCGGGAAGCAGAAGGCACAAAAGCATTGGTATATTAACTGCAACTCTTATAGCAGTAATTGCCACTATTGCAACCAGACTGGCAACGGATAGTTATTATCTATTATTTCCTGTCTTAGCGCTATTGATTTTCTCTATTTCTTTTATCTCAGTTTATGGTTTTCGTGCCTCTTTAATTTCTTTTTCAGGCCTCCTGGCAATTGTTTTAAGTTTTGCCAATAAACAAATAGGATCAGAAATTTTTATCCATGGCTTATTAATTGGGGTAGGGGGATTATGGTCTTTGTTGCTCTCTGTTATTTCTCATTCCTTTATTCAAAAGCGACAGATAGAAAACGGGTTATCTGACTGTTTAAATCTCACAGCTTCCTATATAAGATTAAGGGGAAAATTGTCTATTGAGGATAATACTGCCCTCAAATCCGAGATGTATGATCTTCAGGTACAAATTAATACTATACACGAATCCTTAAGGGAACTATTGCTTAATGAAAGAAAACATTCCGGACTATCAAACTATAAAAGAAAGCAATTATTAATATTTATTGAATTGATAGATATGCTCGAACTTGCACTTGCTAACCCAGCCAATTATCAGCAAATCAATAAAATATTTGATAGGCATAAAGATGTAATAGACCCTTTTATTGAGCTAGTGTTTGAATTAGCTAAAAGACTTGAAAGCCTTGCCTTAAGAATGCAGGACGGAAGCAGGAATGTGGAGCATAAAGATCTGGAACCTTTAATTTTTCATTGCAGGATCAATATCCAAAAATATATTTCTGAAGTAAAATTACCCGAGGCCAGAGAAGGAGCATTATTTCTTCATAATTTACTCGACTACGAAGAAAAGCAATTGCAAAAAATACAGTCCATCGAAATAGTTTTTCAGGATTTGGAAGGTCAGAAATCAAGTGAGCTTCAGGGAAAGGCCGGTAAAAAATTTATTACACAACAGGATTATGATTTCAACATCCTCAAAGAAAACTTTAGTTTCAAGTCACCTATATTTAAACATGCCATTAGGTTGACATTTGCTATGTTGATTGGTTTTAGCATCGGAATAATTTTTTCCATTCAAAATGCTTACTGGATATTATTGACAATTGTGGTAATTATGAGACCCGGGTATACTTTAACTAAGCAACGTTCTAAACATCGGTTTTATGGCACCCTTATTGGCGCAGGAATTGCAGTTGTTGTTGTACTTATAAGTCAAAACACCTGGTTCTTTGCAATACTGTCTATTGTTTCACTAACGTTGGCTTTAAGTTTTATTCAAAAAAATTATAGAACTTCTTCCATTTTTATAACCACCAGTGTTATTTTTATTTATGCCCTCATAAATCCCAATGCTTTTGAAGTAATACAATTCCGGGTGATTGACACATTAACTGGTGCAGCTATTTCTATGTTGGCAATTTCTTTTATATGGCCTTCCTGGGAGTCTTTTAGTGTGAAATTTGTCATATTAAAAGCATTGTCCACAAACAGGGATTACTTGAAAGAAATCAACAACTTTTATCACAATGAATCAGCGGACTTAACCAAATATAAACTGGCCAGAAAGCAAGCTTTTTTGGAGATGGGTAATTTAAATGCCGCATTTCAAAGGATGAACCAGGAGCCAAAAAATAAGCAACAAAATTTAAGTAAACTATATGAAATAGTAGGGCTTAACCATACTTTTTTGGCTGCCACAGCGGCTTTGGGTACATATGTTATCAACAACAAAACAGATAAAGTATCTCAGCCATTTGAAATAGTAGTTGAAACAATTTGTAACAACCTATCGCAGGCTATACAAATATTGCAACATGAACAATTGAGTGAAGACATGGCCAATGAAAAATTGTCAGATGCTTATGAAAAGCTTGAAATGAAATTTAATGAATTGGTTGCCGTCAGAACAAAGGAATTGGAACAGGAAAAAGAAAAACCTATTAATCCTGAATTAAGGAGAAATCTTCAGGAAGCTCGTTTGATTTCCGATCAATTGAAATGGCTGGTGACCATTTCAGGAAGCTTAAAGAAGACGGTGAGCGATTTGGAGTATAAAAGTTAATTTTTCCTATACCTGTTATTTAGGCTCCTCATGAAAAATAGATGAGGATTTGAACTATTAGGTAGTGTGATATTGGTTTTTTGGTGGGGCAATACTTTTCATTTGATTTTCCCGCTCTTCCTTTCCTTTAAAAGTACAATTCCTGAACT
>JBEPWY010000083.1:0-11454 GCA_041642185.1 Marivirga sp. | reverse complement strand
GATTAACCAACATAAAAAACAAAGCTTTTACGATTATATTAATACACACAGAATTGAAGAGGCGAAGAACCTGTTGAGAAAATCAGAAAAAGAAAAAACTATTCAGGAAATAATGTATGAGTGTGGTTATAGTTCCAAATCTTCCTTTAACACTGCTTTTAAAAGAATGACTGGAAAAACACCTACAGATTATCGGAAAGCCTACCAAAAACCACCTCTTTCTTAAAATATTTGGTTCGAATAATATTATTCGAACCAGTATACCATAGCAAATACCTTAATTTGAAGAAATAAATGAAAAGATGTGCAGTTAGAAAACAACTGATATTTTCAATATCATTTCTTTATTAGTATTCTTTAATTTAAATCCATAAATAAAAATTGAAATGAAAAAGGTATTAAAATTTTATTTAGTTTGTTGTGCAATTACATTACTCCCCACCATATTAATAGCGAAAAACATAAGTGTATATGAAAAATATGAATCAAAAAATGATTCTCTAAAGCAATCCATAGTTATCAATTGGTCATTTAAGACAAAAGGGAAAGTATATGCTTCAGTCATCATGGACAAAAAGCTATTGTATGTAGGAAGTGATGACGGAACATTTTATGCAATCAACTCAGTGGATGGCACTTTATCGTGGAAATTTCCTACCGATCATTCTATAAGATCTACCGCTGCCATCTCAAAGAATATCGTTTGTTTCCAAAGCGGCAATACCCTTTATGGTTTAGACAAAGCCTCAGGAGACTTGCTATGGAAGCATTCATCTGAATATTTAAAAGGTGAAAAACCAATTACAGCTATCGATGAATGGGATTACCACCATAGTTCTCCCATCATTGATAAGCAAATAGCCTACTATGGAAATGATTTCGGCTATTTTTATGGTCTTGATATTGAAAGTGGTAAAAAGGTGTTTGAGTTTAACACTGGTATCGGTAGCCCAATAAGAACCACTCCTGCCATTAGTGAAGGCCTTATTTATTTTGGAGATTTTGAAGGTTATATATATGCTGTTAATCTAATAGATCAAACAATAATATGGTCGACAAAAACGTATACAACAAAAGATTATGATAATTTCGGTAGCATTATCAGCAAGATAAAAATAGATAAAAATAATCTTTATTTTGGTGCAAGAAATTATGATTTTCAGGTACTGAATAAAAAAAATGGGGAGCTTGTTTGGAAATATACCAATTCATCAGGAGGGTGGGTCTCAGGCACTCCTGTTATAAAAAACAGTAAAGTATATATTGGAGGATCTGACACACATAGTTTGCACATTTTTGATACTAGGGACGGAAAGCAGTTAGGTGAATATCTATATAAAAATGGAGGAGCAATGTTCAGCGAAGCTATATTCTTTAATGATTTCATTCTTATTCAGACAGGTGATGCCTATAATACAAAAGGAAAAGGTTACCTTTATTTGCTTAATGAAGTGGATGGATCAGTGGTAACCGAACTTCAAATAAACGGTAATATTTTCAGTACTCCATTCTATCATGATCAATCGCTTTATGTGACAAGTGCAGATCAATCTATCTATTCTTTTAAACTGGAAATTACAAATAAAATCAAACCATGAACTAATCTGTAAAAGACTATGCTAATCCCAGAAAAGCTTGAAACAATCTTTTTTACATAAATATTGAAATGTATCGTTCTGTTTGCATGTAAGTCAGCGATTATTAATCATTCTGGGTCTGGCAATACCTTTGCTACATCACTAATTTTTTAGGAGTGATTCAAATTTTCATTTCCAACGGTAAAATTTTCCAGTCAGGTCTTCTGAATTTAAAAACCCCCATTCCTTTTTTAAAGAATGAAAGGTTTTACCCCTACCGGCTTAACCATTGCCGTACAAGGACCATCAGTTGGAAAGGGATTTAACTCTACAGGTCCTTATCACAGTGGATAGATGCGGTGGGAAGAATAGTCAGAAATATTATTGAACTGGCCACAAAAGAAGGCCATGGGATTTTTGTGATCGAGACAAAATAAAGAGCTGCATATAGTATTATATATGTCCAATTATTACTATTGTACATTGTCCCCATTTTAAAAACAGGGAATTATATAAAGGAAATTAATGAATTTATTTGACAGCACTTCCCAAGAAAAAAGAAACCTTCTTCCAAAAGATGGTATAGTATACTATTTTGGAAAATTGATGACAGTACAGGATGCTAATTGTTATTTTGAAAGCCTGCTAAATACTATTGAATGGAAAAATGATGAAGCTGTGATATTTGGGAAACGTATAGTCACCAAAAGGAAAGTAGCATGGTATGGCGACAGCAATTTTGAATACACTTATTCAAACACTACCAAAAAAGCATTACCATGGACAAAAGAGCTTTTAGAGTTGAAGAAATTAACTGAAGAGAAATCAGGAGAAACATTTAATTCATGCCTGCTTAATTTATACCACGATGGCAGTGAAGGAATGGCCTGGCATAGTGATGGCGAAAAAGATCTAAAAAAGAACGGGGCTATTGCTTCATTAAGTTTTGGTGCAGAACGGAAATTCGCTTTTAAACATAAAGAAAGTAAAGAGACAATCTCTCTTATATTGGATAACGGAAGTTTATTGATGATGCAGGGCAATACTCAATCACATTGGTTACACCGTTTGCCACCCACAAAATTGATTAAAAGATCAAGAATCAATTTAACCTTCAGAACCATTATTAAAAAATAATCAGATTGATTTACTCCTGCTTAAATACAGCCTATTGACATTAATTAGTTTTTTAAAATAGAGTATTCACATTTCCACTTATAAAATAACTTTTTCTGTACAGATGTGTTTTCATCTTACATCCCATTTACGTAATATTACAAAATGTTTACAGGCATTATAGAAACATTGGGGGAAGTGGTATCCATAGAGAAGGATAAAAGCAATTTTATTTTCACTATTAAAAGCGACCTCTCCAATGAATTAAAGATTGATCAAAGCATTTCTCATAATGGAGTTTGCCTTACAGTAACCGAAGTGAGTTCAGAAGCGCATAAAGTTGTTGCCATTAATGAAACTTTACAGAAATCTAATATTGGAAACCTTAAAGAAGGGGATTTAGTAAACCTGGAAAGATGCATGCGAATGAATGGCCGACTTGACGGACATATTGTACAAGGGCATGTAGATGCAAAAGCTAAATGTCTCAAGGTTGAAGAAGCTGACGGCAGTTGGTTGTTCGACTTTGAATATGACAGTAAAGAGAATGTAATGGTAGAGAAAGGTTCCATTTGTATTAATGGAGTAAGCCTGACTTGCTTCAATGTTACAGAAGATTTTTTCAGTGTTGCTATCATACCATACACTTTTATGCATACAAACTTCAAAAAAATCAAAAAATATGATGAAGTGAACTTAGAATTCGATATAATTGGGAAATATGTACATAAACTAATCAGAGGAAACTAATAATTGACCTTATTATGGCCGCAGAATTAAATTGTATGGTGGTTGATGATGACCCGATCTTCAGACAATACATCAGCAAACAGATAAAAGAAACATCAGGTTTAAAGCTTGTTGTAGAAGCAGATAGTGCTCCTAAAGCAATAGATCTATTAGAGGAGCATGAAGTAGACATTATTTTTCTGGATGTTCAAATGCCGGAAATGTCGGGTATTGAATTAGTTGCCAGGTTAAATAATGGATATGAGGTAATATTAGTAACAGCCAATGACAATTATGCTGTTGATGCTTTCGATCAGAAAGTGACAGATTACCTGATAAAACCATTTGAATATGACAGGTTCAGTCAGGCAGTCAATAAAGCGAGGGTTAATATTGAGGCTTTTCGTAAAAAGAAAAACCAGATAGAGCATATATTTATAAAGAGTGATGGTAAAATTATACATTTAAGACTGTCTGATATTCTATTTGTTGAAGCTTTAGCAGATTATGTTGTAATCAATACTGAAACAAAAAAATACATAGTACACCATACTATGAAAGGTGTTGAGAAAAAATTACCTGATCACAGATTCGTGAGGGTTCATCGTTCCTTCATAGTTAACCTGGAAAAAATTGATTTCATTGAAGACCTAAGTGTTCACATAAAAGTGAAATCAATTCCAATTGGCGCCTCTTATAAAGAGGTATTATATAGAACCATGAATTTTCTCTAAATCACGGGCAAAAAATCTTTTGTACAAGTAATACACTATTAGTGCGGAAATCCAACCTAATATCGCGCCCATGATTATATCTCCTGGATAATGAACTCCGACATATATGCGTGAATAGGATACCACAAAGGCCCACACTATTAATATTTTAGCATACATATTTCTGTAAATCAGCCAAAGAAAAATTGCTAAAGCAAAAGTATTTGAGGCATGACTGGAGGCAAAGCCATATTTGCCTCCACATCCTTTCACCATATGTATCAGGCCGTCTAAAGCAGGCTCATTGCAGGGTCTTAATCTTTCAAAAAAGGGTTTGAAAAAACCTGAAGCAGATTGGTCGGCCAATGTAATAAGCAAAGCAAAACCTAGCAACAGGTACGCACTACGCCATTTAAGCTGCTTAACAATTATAAAAATAATCACTCCATATAAAGGAAACCAAATATTCCTGCCGGTAATCTGTAACATGATAGGATCTAGCCAGTCAGCATGCAAGCCATTTAAAAATAAAAACAACTGCTGATCCCATTCAATTAACTTATCTATCATTTCTTATATATTAATCCAATCAATACCCTTTTTCAAATTTGCCACTGTTTCCTTTTCAAAAGATTCCGTAAGCTGATAATCATAATCCCAACGAGCCAAAGGTGGCATGCTCATTAAAATTGATTCTGTTCTGCCCCCTGTTTGTAATCCAAACTTGGTACCTCTATCCCACACTAAATTAAATTCTACATAACGTCCTCTTCTTAGTTGCTGCCATTTAGTATGTTGTTTGTCAAAGGCTTTATCTTTATTGGTTTTCATTAAAGAAATATAAGTTTCGGCAAATACACTTCCAATATCTTTTACAAATTCAAAAATATCTTCCTTACTCTTAGTAGTGGTTTCAGCAAGCCTATCGAAGAAAATGCCTCCGACTCCCCTTGTTTCATCTCTATGGGGTAAATAAAAGTAATTATCGGCCCATTCCTTAAATTTGGGGTAATATGCAGCATCATGTTTATCACAAACATTTTTTAATTGCTGATGAAAATAACGTGCCTGCTCTTTATCGATTATATGTGGAGTAAGATCAATGCCACCGCCAAACCAATAAGTACCATTGCTCAATTCAAAGAAACGCACATTCATATGAATAATGGGTACCATTGGATTTTTCGGATGCATCACAATAGAAACACCAGTGGCAAAAAACCTTAACTGATCCTCTGAGCGATCCACTTCCAGTGTTTTGAGTAATGCTTCGGGGGCATCTCCTTCAACTGCTGAAAAATTAACACCAGCTTTTTCAAGTACATTTCCATCCAGCATCACATTAGATTTACCTCCTCCTCCTGAAGAATGGCCCCAAGAATCTGTTTTAAAAATTCCTTTACCATCTTCCTTCTCTACCGCCTGGCAAATATTTGCCTGAAGTGATTCAAACCATTTGCTAATTATTTCCTTAGTAAGTGCCATTGATGTAATGAATTTTTATACTTATCAAATTTGTAAATTAATCCCTTATCCTTCGCTTAAAAATAACTATTTTTGAGGAGCAACGAAGGTAGAAAATAAAAAAAGAATGAGTACGAAAACCAGTAATAAAAGTCAGGGAAAAATAGCAGAAAAGATTTTATTAAAGGCATATCGTTTGATGTTTACAGCCAAAAGAATGGCTGAAATTTATGATGAAAACAAGGCCATTTGCTCTAAATACGTGCACAGCACCTCACGCGGACATGAAGCTATTCAGTTAGCAACCGCACTACAATTAAAGCCTATTGATTTTGCCGCCCTATACTACAGGGATGAATCATTTTTATTGGGTTTAGGATTAGAACCTTATGAATTGATGCTTCAGCTAATGGCAAAAAAAGACGACCCATTTTCAGGAGGCAGAACATATTATAACCACCCTTCCCTGAAAAGAGAAGGTTTTCCTATCATTCCCCACCAAAGCTCTGCCACGGGAATGCAGGCTATTCCGGCAACAGGTATGGCCCATGGATTGAAATTTAAAGAAGCACACGGCTTGGGCAGCGATGGTGAAAAACCTGTAGTGGTATGTTCCCTTGGTGATGGATCTGTTACGGAAGGCGAAGTATCTGAAGCTTTTCAGATGGCAGTGTTAAAAAATTTACCTATTATTTATCTCATACAAGATAATGACTGGGGCATATCGGCAACAGGCAAGGAAATGCGCGCCATGGATGCTTATGAATTTGCAGGCGGTTTTAAAGGATTGAAAAGAATCAGGGCCAATGGAACTGATTTTGTAGACTCTTACCAAAAAGTAGAGCAGGCAATTTCGCACGTTCGAAACAGAAAAGGACCTGTGTTACTTCATGCTAATTGCCCTTTGCTTGGGCACCATACTTCCGGAGTAAGAAAAGAATGGTATAGAACAGAAGATGACCTGGAACTGCATACAATGGGGGATCCTATTCCTAAATACCATCAATATTTGTTAGATATAGGAATTGACAACTCCACTTTAACAGATTTACAAAAGGAAGCGGCAACAATTGCAGAAAGTGCCTATGAAGAAGCGGTAAAAGCAGAAGACCCTGATCCGGCTGATGTAGATAAACATGAATTTGCCCCTACCACAGTAACTGAAGAAAAAGGCCAAAGAAAGCCTAAGGGTGCTGAAAAAGTAGTAATGGTAGATGCTGCCTTACATGCCGTGGATGATATAATGCAGGAGTTTCCTGAAGCATTGTTCTATGGACAGGATGTTGGAGGAACCTTAGGCGGTGTATTCAGAGAGGCAGCTAACCTGGCAAAAAAATATGGCGATGGTCGTGTATTTAATACCCCTATACAGGAAGCCTACATTGTAGGAAGTACTGCAGGTATGTCTGCCGTTGGTGCTAAAGCCATAGTGGAAATCCAATTTGCCGATTATATATGGCCAGGCATGAATCAATTGGTGGAAGAACTATCCAAATCATGCTATTTATCTAATGGGCAGTTCCCGGTACAATCTTTAATACGTGTACCAATCGGAGCTTATGGTGGCGGTGGTCCTTATCATTCAGGAAGTATAGAATCTACTTTGCTTACTATTAGAGGTATAAAAGTAGTGTACCCTTCTAATGCTGCTGATATGAAAGGTTTAATGAAGGCTGCTTTTTTAGACCCTAACCCTGTGGTTTTTCTGGAACACAAAGGCTTATACTGGTCTAAAGTACCGGGTACTGACGAAGCTAAAACATGGGAGCCTGATTCAGACTATATTGTTCCTTTAGGTAAAGCGTTAATTACTCAGGAGGCTGATCAAGAAAATATCGATTCAGGTGAATCTATGGTAATTATCACCTATGGAATGGGTGTATATTGGGCTAAAGAAGCTTCTCGTAAATTTGAAGGCCAAGTGGAAGTGGTTGATTTACGTACTTTAAACCCTTTAGACTGGGAAACAGTAAAGGAACGAGTTGAAAAACATGGAAAAGCTTTAATATTAACAGAAGAGCCTCTATTGAATTCATTCGCTGAATCTCTCGCTGGCAGATTAAACCAGCACTGCTTTCAGAAACTGGACGCACCAGTTACAGCTTACGGATCGCTTAATTTACCTGCTATTGGGTTAAACGTTTTATGGGAAAAAGCCATGTTGCCTAATGCCGAAAAAGTAAGTCAGGAAATAGCTAAGCTTTTAAATTATTAACATAATATTCATCAAAAGTAATAAAGGGGGTTAAAAACCTCCTTTATTACTTTTAATAATCCCTATTTACTTCTCTCCCCACTTTTTTAAAAACATTTAAGAACCCTCTTATATGTTTTACCTAAAAAAAAGTCAAATTATAGCTAAAGCACTCATGATATTACATTTCTTTGATCAGAAATATGGATATCTCAACTGCTGTAATTTAAAATAAATAGTATAGGCTCACTTAATTAAGTATCTTAATCCTAACAACAGACATGTAAAGTTTAAAATCTGAATAAACTTATATTAAAACTGCAGGTGAAAAATTTGAATTAAATAATGATGAAAAGCTTGATATTTTTTACAATATCGTATTTATGCTTCACTGCTATAGGGCTCACTCAGAGTCCTAAAATAGATAGTTTGCAATCATTGTTGCCTCATTTACAAAACAAACAAAAAGTTGAAGTACTTCATGACCTTACCATAGCACTATGGCTCGATTCACCTGACAAAGCCAAACAGTATGCAAAAAGAGCAATGAGCATTTCTGTTGCATTAGAGGATGTTCGTTTGCAATCTATATCTTTAAGGTTAATAGGCGGAGTTCAAATTTATCAGGGCGAATATGAATTGAGTTTGATTTACACCCGTAAATCACTTCAATTGGCTTCGCAAATTAACGATTCCGTACTTATATCTAATTCTATTAATAATATAGGCTATAATTATTATAACCTTGGCAGCTATTCAGAAGCCCTTGAAAATTTTCTTAGGGCTTTAAATATAAAACGTAAATTTAAACATGATTATGCATTAGGAAATGTAATTAACAACGTGGGACTGGTATATTTAAAATTAAATGATTATACCACAGCAAGAGAGTACTTTAACGAAGCACTTGAAGTAGGGAATAGAATGAATGATCATAACACCCGCATATACGCTTCTAATAACATTGGATTTACTTATTTACAACAAAATGATTTTCATAAAGCAGAAAAACATTTTAGACAATCTACAGAAATAGCTAAAACTGTTAACAATAAAAACTGGGAAGCAACAGCATATAGTGGATTAGGGCAAACGTATTTTAAAAGGGAGATGATGGATGAATCTATGAAGGAGTTTAAAACTTCACTTTCTCTTCGTAACCAAATTGGTGATTTAAAGGGTATTTCAGAAATCTATTACTACTTAAGTAAAATGTATGCACTGAAATCTAAACTGGATTCAGCTATGTATTTTATTAACATTAGTCAAAGTATAGCCGAAAAAGTAGACACTAAAGATCGGTTATTAGAAAATTTTGAATTATATAAAGAGCTTTACATACAGCAAAAGCAATATGACAGCGCCTTATTATACCAATCACTTTATGTCGAATTACGCGAAAGACAGTTTGATGAAAACTCAGCAAGAAGCATTGCTGGCATTCAACTAAAAATAAAAGAAGAAGAAACATTAAAAGAGTTAGCCATAAAAGATATTCAGCTGGCACAGAAAACCTTTCAAGCCAACTTTTTAATTGCCCTGGCAATTTTTATACTTTTAATAACTCTTGTTCTCTTTTGGTTTTATAAAACACAAAAACAACTGAGTAGAAACCTGACTATCAAAAATCTTAAAATCAGTCACCAGAGAGATGAAATAATTCGAAAGAATGATGAATTGAGTAATCTGAATATTGAAAAAAACAATTTAATCAGTATTGTCGCCCATGATCTGAAGAGTCCTCTTAATAATATCAGGGGATTAATAAGTATTACTAAATTACCGCCGCTACCTCCTGATAATAAAGCTGCTGAATATATTGCTCTGATAAATAAAAGTACGATACGTCTCACGGATATGATTGAAAAAATATTAAACATAGAGGCAATTGAATCACGGAAACTAAACCTAAAGCTGGAGAAGGTAAATCTTTCTGAAGTGGTGCAAAGAACTTTAAGTCGTTTTGATGTAGAAGCAGGGCATAAGCAGATTCAATTACATGCCTCAATAACAGAAAATATTATGGTAAAATTAGATAAAAGTTATATCGATCAGGTAATTGAGAACCTTCTATCTAATGCGATTAAATTTTCTCCAAAAGGAAAAAACATCTACATTAATATAACTAGCAATGAAAATAAGGCGCTTTGTGAGATAAAAGATCAAGGGCCAGGTATAAGTGAGAATGATAAAAAGAAATTGTTTAGAAAGTACCAGAAACTGAGTGCTGTTCCTACCGCTAATGAAACCTCCACAGGCTTAGGGTTATCCATAGTGAAAAAATTTGTAGGCGCTATGAAGGGGGAAATCTGGTGTGAAAGCGAGGCCGGAAAAGGCGCCAGCTTTTTTGTTAAGTTTAAGCTAAGTGCTTAAAAGTTAATTTACACAAAAATGCCTCCCAAATTAAAACTGGAAGGCATTTTTAAATCAAAATCAAGTAACTAAATTAAATTTTTTCCAACTCGCTTTTTACAAACTTCATCAAAGTTCTAATGTTCTCAGTACTAAAATCAAATTTAATATCTGCAGCTTCATATATTGCTGGTATAGAGTGGGTATAACCAAGTTTTAAGGCATTCATATATGATTCAAGCCCTTTCTCAGGGTTTTGCTTAAAGTTTCTCCATACAGCCACGGCGCCCAATTGAGCCATTCCGTATTCAATATAATAAAATGGCACCTCATATAGGTGAAGCTGCTTTTGCCACATCTTGCTTTTATTCAACTCTAAACCACTCCAGTCAGTGATAGAGTCAGAAAAATCATCAAAAATTTTATTCCAGTTTTCAGTTCTTTCTTCCACTGTATGCTCAGGATTTTCATATATCCAGTGTTGAAATTTATCAACTGTAGCTACCCATGGCAACGTTTCTATTATTTGCTCAAGGTGTTCTTTTTTAGCACGTTTTAAATCATCTTCATTTTCAAAGAAAATATCCCAATGATCAAATGTAATTAACTCCATACTCATAGATGCTAATTCAGCCACTTCTGAAGGAGTATTTTTAAAATCATTTAACTCCAGATCGTTCATAAGGAATGAATGAACTGCATGCCCTCCTTCATGTAAAAGCGTAACCATATCTCGTAAAGTAGAAGTGGCATTCATGAAAATAAAAGGCACGCCTGTTTCTGATAAAGGATAGTTATATCCACCAGGAGATTTCCCTCTACGTGATTCTAAATCCAAATGTCCTATTTCATCCATTTTCTTTAAACAATCACCCAAAAACGGGTCTAATTTTGAAAAACATTGAATGGTTTTTTCAGTTAAATCTTTTGCTCCCTCAAAAGGTGTTAAAGCTTCCAGGCCAGAAATATCCACTGCTTTATCCCAAGGTCTCAGGGTATCTAATTGTAGTTTTTCCTTTCTTTCCTTGGCAATATCATTAAGCAAAGGCACAATTTCAGTCTTCACTGAATTATGGAATTCGAAACAATCAGAAGGCTCATAATCGAACCTTCCCATAGCCGTAAACATATAATCACGGAAATTTTTAAAGCCCGCATTTTGTGCCACCTCTGTGCGCAATTTGATTAACTGGGTGAAAAGATCATCCAGTTTGTCCTTATCCTCAAGTCTTCTGGAAGTTATTTTATGGTAAATCTCCTCTCTTAACTTTCTGTCTGTCGATTGCAACTTCACAGCAGCTTGTTGTAA
>JBEPWY010000082.1:0-11576 GCA_041642185.1 Marivirga sp. | reverse complement strand
TCTCCAAACACCATGTGCATCCAAGCTTCTCCTGCCAAATTGAACAATGTAAAGGGAATATACACCGTGGCAATAATGATATTTGCCCAGCGATTTACTTTAGCCGGCAGGGCGACTGAAAGGAAAATCATCATTGCCGGAATCGTTACTGAGACGAGTGCTGCCAAAAGAAATCCTTGCGTGATATCAAATTCAAACACGATCCCTTTCTGTATATCTTCTATCTTATTCGGCATATAGAAATGGAAATAATCAACATAGATATAGAGAAACATCAAACTCGCCCACAGCGTAGCGAGCTTCAGTTTCAAACTGACTTTGATATCTTCTAATGCATTTTGTGTATTCATAAATTATTAATTAAAATTAAATCCAATATGCAGACCTGGTTCAGGTGTAAATTTTGGCCACTTGTCATCTTTTTGTTTAAAATCATCAGGCATTTCAGTGTGATAAGGGCGGTAAGCAATACCAAGTGATGGTTCTATAAAAAATCTGTCATTAAAAAGTTTGACGTGATATCCAATACGATTAGTGCAGAATAACTGAAAACCATTATCCAACTTATTCCCGTTTTCATCCACAAATTTTTGTAAAGTAGGCATCACGTGTAGTGCTACGTACAGGCCTTTCCAAACAAACCTTTGATAAGCAAGAGCAATACCATATTCTCTTAAATAACCCGGAAATTTCTCTTCAGGCTTTCCGTATGATTTGTTGTAAAATGGGTTGATACCAAGAGGCGTGTCATATTTCCAAGTTATTAGTTCAACGGAAATCACATCCTTTCCTGTAATTCGATAGCCTAAATTGAGTTGTACAAAGTTTGGTGGATTTACCGGAGCAAGATTACCCAATATAAACATAGTACTCCCAACGAACCACCGTCTGTAAGTGCTGTCTGATTCAGCATATTGTGCATTCACCTGTAAACTGCTTGCCAACGCTAAGGCAAGTCCAATCGATAAAATTTTCTTTTGCATATCTTTTTAAGTTAAATGATAATGCAAAGATGGATTGGCGAGACGCCATAACTCGTTCACTTAAGTTAATAAAAACGAAACGCTTGTTTATTTACTTCATTTTTTAATTAATCTATTGCGCATACGACTCAATGATTGGGGGGTTATTCCAAGAAAACTGGCCATTTGATATTGGGGGACCCTTTGTAATAATTGAGGTCTTGTTTTAAGCAAGTTAAGATAGCGTGCTTCAGGACTAGAAAGTTTATATTCATCAAAAGTAGCTTGATTATTAGCAAGAAGTTCTTCAGATAAAATCCTACATAATTTCTCAAACCTGGGAAATTTTTCAAAAAGTATTTTTTCCATATCAGGATTTCCTACTATGAGGATGGAGTCTTCGACACAGGCAATATAGTATTCTGAGGATTTTCCAGTAATGCTGCAGAGAGGTGACAAAGGTTCTAATTCCTCATAAAAAGCGGTGGTTTTCTCCTGTCCATCCACATCATAATAACACCTGATACAGCCTTTTAGCACAAAAAAAGTGTTTTTAGAAATTTGACCTTCCTTAAGTAAAATATCTCCTTTTTTAAATACTTTAAAAATCTCTAAAGCAATAATTGCTTTCTTCTCATCCTCAGAAAGAGGCATGTATTTTGAAATGTAATCGAAAAGAATATCTTGCATTGTTAAATCAGTTTTTACTGTCAACTTTCTCACTTACACACGGTAAGTATAACCTGCAATGGGTATTTTCATGCAGAATCGTATCTGTCCAATGGAATCTAAAGATAAAGAAAGATAATCCTATATTCATCAACATCCCCTAATGCTGGTTATAAATTATGTGCACAATATTAAAATAGAGAGAAGCATTGCTCTTAAATGCAATTAAACAATCTTACTTGTCATTTTTATTATAATTTCTGGTTACAGTTTACATAGAGCTTTCTAAATAGTATATGATGCCTAAGCCTGGTACAAGCGTGAGGCGGGATTCAAAACAATTAATTATATTACAAAAATCTGATTAGCAACAAAGCTCAATTTAAGCCATTTAAATAATCTGCCCACTTTCTAATAGCAACTGAAGCTGAAATCTCTGCATTATTTTGATGGTTAGCATGTTCTGTAAAGTTTGAATGCCATACTATTTTTGGACTCGGATTATCTTTAAAAATCGTGATCATTTGATCAAATCCGTTTTTCATTTTGATATTTTCCTCACTTCCCAAACTCATAAAAATAAAGGAAACATCGCTTTGAGCTTGAGTACTAAGATATTCATCAACTTTCTTTACAATTAAACTATCATCTCGCCAAAATGCAGGACTAAAGCAAAATCTCCCTTGAAATAGATCTGGATTATAAACCAAAGAATACATTACTAACAGTCCACCGCGAGAATTACCTGCAAGTGATCGGGATTTTGAAACTGAATATTTCGTTTCAATGTATGGGATGAGTTCTGTTTCCATAAATGATAAAAATTTATCTCCCTCTCCCATTGGGCTGTTTATTTTATCAATATCCATTCTCATGAAAGGCGGGGTGTAATCTCGTTTTCTACCTTTTCCACCCACATTTGGTAGCCCTACAACAATCGTTTCAGGGGCATATCCGGCAGATGAAAGAGTCCTGAATTTATTGGTGATGTGTTTATCCTGGGAACTTCCGTCAAGCACATACATGACCGGATATTTTTTATTTTCATCGTAACCAATTGGTAGGTGAATGATCACCTCTCTGTCTTCTTTCAAAATTTTTGAATAAAGTTTTGTCTGGATGACAGATTCAGAATAAGTCGGATTCCCTGTAGCGCAAGAGAATATAATAATGGAAAATGCAGATGTAATTAAAATTGCAAAACTGATAAAGAATTTTTTTTTCATTTTCAAAAGGATTTGTTTTAGGCAAAACTACCCCTTAAAGAGCCTTTCTTTAACGACATTACTGCGTCATTTTTAGGGCAAATGCATATTTTTAGAATAAATCAGGAATAAAGGAAAAAATTCCAGCGTTTTTATTTTTAAGTTGAACTGAGCTTTTTATAATAAAAAAGATGTTAAGTAAAAGGAGCAGCATGTAAACTATGATCACGAAAGGTATGCGGCCAGTAACGAATTCTCCTGTTATTTTATAATGAAAGAAATGAGAAGTAACTATAAGAAGTGCGGTAAGGAAAAACCAGAGGATTTGAAAACTGATGATTTTTTTTCCCTTTTCATTAATTAAAGGATTTTCTTTATTCAATTTCCATAAAATTACGGGAGCAATAATATTAAAAGAGGGAATTAAAACCCCAAGCAAGGCAGAAGAATTTATCAGGCTAATTTTTGACAAAGCTGTCTTACTTACTAATGTGTCGGATCGGCTCTTTTGTTCAAAAACCAACTCCTCCATTTTAATCGTTAAAGTGTCAGCAATTATTTTTAAGGTATAAGGCCTGGGCTTCGATTTATTATTTTCAATCCTTTGGATAGTACGCAAAGAAACCCCGGAATTCTCGGCCAGTGCTTCTTGCGAAAAACCTCTATTTTTTCTCACGCTACAGATTTTTTTTCTAAGGGTCATCTTTTTATTCTTGTTTAAATTAAAACCGCAACATCTCGCACAAATTGGCGAAATTTTTCCATACCTGAATTTTTAAGTCAGTTTATAATCCGAAAAAAATCTTTAAATACTGCGCAATTATTATGACATAGCCAATTTATTATTTTTCTCTAAATTATCAACAAAATTAATTTTTCATTAAAGTTTGTACCTTCTCAACCTTATTGCTTTATAATATTTTTTTTTAATATAGTCATACTATTTGCTTTCCAAGTTGTGCAGGTCTTTGATTAAATTTTTCAATTAGATACTATTGGCTCTCTCCATGAGATTTTTATAGTAGAAAATTGATCTGTTTCTACTTTAACGTCCTTTAAAATTCGAAAACCGTTTTTTTGGTAAAACATTAATGGGGATTTGTAGTCTTCTCCACTGTGCTTCTTATACTGACCCGTAAGCACCCAGCCGTTCAGAGTAGATCTTGTCTGCCTGGCTACTTTTAAAAGTTTTGAACCAAAGCCTTTGCCATGCAAGGTTTCATCTAAAATGATGACAAACCACCTGTCATTGTCGCGGATAAAATCAAAATACCAACCCTGTACTTTCCCTAACTCGTCTTTGATCAACAGATGACGTTGATCAGTGAGGTTATTAAGGTAGTCTTCAAAAGCCTTTCTGTTGGCATATCTAAAGCTTATAGGATATTCAGCATTCCATAATAACAGGATCTCATCTTTTTCCCCCTCTGTTAAAGCGTTATTTTCAGTTATTTTCATCTTTTTAGATAGTTATTTAATTGCCATACTTCTTGGATCCAGGCATGTGGGGTTCAGTCAGAATTAAAAACATGTGAACTATTGATTTCTAGAAGAAGAACTCCTAATACATATATAAATATTCCGAAGCTAAGAAACACTTTTTTGACCATTTCATTAATGTTGTTTACTGCTGATAGTTATTGTTCAACTGGTTTATTGATTTAGCTTTTCTCGGAATTTTTATTTTCTGTCCGGGATGTGAGGGTAACCAAGAAGGTAAAAGCTTACAAATATCTTCTTCTCATGTTTTCCTGGTTGCTGTTTTAATTAATTTTCTATTATATTTTCGGTTTGGCTTCACTGCCTGCCAAAATTCCTCCATCAATTGTCAATTCAATTCCTGTGACATACTTTGACTCATCACTTGCCAAATATAAAATTGCATAAGCTACATCTATGGGTTCTCCAAAGTGGCCCATAGGTATTCCAAATTCTAAATCCTTAATTAATTTCTGTCTTTGTTCCCCTTCTCCAAGCATGGCGTCCCACATTGGGCTCATGATAGCAGCAGGATGAACACTGTTACACCTTATTTTATACTTTTTTTCAGCACAAAACAATGCAACGCTCTTGGTGTGATTCCTCACTGCTGCTTTACTGGCGGCATAGGCCACTGCAGCTGGTATCCCTACTAATCCACTTCTTGAAGATATGTTCACAATACTGCCACCCCATTGCTTCATTAGTTTAATTGCACTTCTGCAGCCAAGCATTACTCCTGTAGCATTTACTCGCTGCACTTCTTCCCAAGATTCCAGGTCACAGTTTTCAGCATCCCAAGGACCTTTTGATTCTAAAAAGCCAGTAATTCCGGCATTGTTTACCAAAATATCGATACGTCCATAAGTTTTGACTATCTTATCTGCCACACTGAACCAATCTTTTTCTTTTCCAACGTCTAATTGAATGTATTCCGAATTTTCTCCTAGTGTTTTGACTAATGCTTTCCCTTCATTCTCAAGAATGTCAGAAACAATTACAGTCGCACCTTCTTTATAAAACAATTCTGCTGTCGCGCGCCCTATTCCTCGTGCTGAACCTGTAATCAATGCTATTTTGTTTTTTAATCTCATTTTTATTCTGTTGTTACTTAAATTTCTTATAAATCAGGTATCAAGTACCTTATATATCTGCAATCAGATATATAAGGTACTTGATTAAAGCAAATTCAGCTTAATTTATAATCAAACAATGTTGTAAAAATCTGATGACAAATAAATTCATATCAGCTATTTATTTTACTTTTTTTAGCTTCCCACAGAAAGAAATTATTACAACATATTACATTATGCTAAAGACTTAGCGTGCTTTAAAAGGCCAATTATTTTTATTACCCTATTTAAATCCCATTGCATGAGTGCTACTACACTGTGCATAGCAATAAGCTCTCTGTTAAGAGGTAATTGTTTTACAGATCTTAACTCTGTAATAAATTCCCTTGCTTTCTCATAACCATCATCCTCTAAAATATTTAGAACTACTACTGAATTTTCCTCTCCGGTTATCATTCTCGTCTTTGGTTCATAACCTAATCTTTTAACTACCGCTTCGGCAACTGCCCATGTAGACCATGGGTTTTGTCCTGTAACTAAATTTCCGTCCTCACTTACTTTCTCCAGGTACATATGTCCCTCGTTAAATGTTGCCCCTTTTTCTACCAGCTTATCCTGGAGTAAAAATGGAAATATCGATTTTGCATCTTTAATCAATAGAAGCTCTTCTTTATTGGTAAAGGAGCTTACCCTCTTTCCATCTAATAAATGACTTCCATTACTAAGTGTAACATCAACAAAAGCGGCCGGCCCATGGCATACTGCACCAATTACTTTTCCTTCCTCATAATACTCCCTGACAATAGACTGTATATGCTTATTTTGGGGAAAATCAAACATGGTGCCTTTCCCTCCAACAAAGTAAACAGCTACATAATCACCTGGTGCTACATCCTTCATGGCTATAGTATTTTTAACTTTTGCCTGTGCTTCCTTATCATTTAAAAAAGCAAAATCAAATTCTCCCATATCGTCACCATCTATAACTACCGATGGTTTGCCGCCCTCAGGACTTGCTACATCTACTTCATATCCATTTGCAACGAATACATAATAGGCCCTTGAAAGTTCCGTAAGCTCGTATCCTGTAGGTTTCTTGCTTTCGCCCATTACGGAACAACTTGTAACAACAGCCAAAATTTTACCCCGATATGGTGGCAGATCTTGAGTTAGATAGGATAAGTCGCTGACAGTAGTCTCTTTTATATTTGCAGCTGCAGGATCTTTAGTAGGCAAGAGGCTCATGAACCAGTATCCAAAGCCTGCTATCAATACTATTACACTCACTAATGTAATTAATGACCATTTGATAATTTTTCTTTTCCTTGACATAGTATTTGTTTTTTTAAATACAAATAAAGGATTATGAATGAAGAAAGTCTTCCGAAATGATCATTTCGAAAGACTAAAAGATCATTTTATAACTTCCTTTCGATAGGATAGAGGAGTTTTTCCGATTTGTTTCTTAAAAGCGGTATTAAAACTTGAAATGCTATTAAAACCCACACCGAAAGCTATTGCCGCAACCGTCTGGTGATCATATTTCTCTTCTTTTAATAGGTGAGTGGCCTCTGTTATTCTGAAGCCATTAATAAAGCTATTGAAATTTTGCTGACTTTTTTGATTGATTACCATGGATAATACCTGCGTACTTACATTTAAAGACGAGCATAAGGATTTTAATGTGAGAGCCGCATTTCTATACTCCTTTTCTTCATTCATCATATGTAATACCTTTGAATATATCTGGTCAGACTGGTTGTCGCTGACAGGAGTATTTTTATATTTTGTGTAATTTATTTTTTCTATGTAACCATTTTTAATTACAATAAAACTAATGGCATACGCTACTATAGAATATAATATGGGGCCTATGATATATGGTACATCATCATCGAATAAATTGAGCACATAAACAATCCATATAGCCAATAACCCAAAGAACAACAATCTCAAAAACCGATAAATATCTTTTTCTAAGCCTTCCTTTTTTTTCTTTAAGGCTTGATAATACCCTAATACCAGGTAGGTTAGAAAATGCAGGTAATAGACGGCAAACAGTGCGATAAAGAATTCAATTGGAAAGGTAATTAAGATGCTTTCTTCAACATAAAGTCCAAAACCTATGGCAAAAGGCAATGGCAGGAAGTGTATTAAATGCCTTCTTTCCAACTGAAAGCTTTTATTGCTGCTAGAAGCTACAAAGAGATAATACAGAGGCCCAAGTGCTAAGATGGAGCCTAAGCCTGTAAAGATGAATTTAACTTCCAGGTTTGTGGTAAATTCAAGAAAGACAGATTTCCCTATCCGGAATGATAAAACTATTAAAAGCAGACTAAGTAATTTATTAGCTACAGAATTCCCTTTGGTGTATGTCCATAAATATATAGCAAGAAATACCCCGTGGATAACTCCTAAACCACTAAAAATAATTAATATAATATCCTTGAAAGCCATAGTTGCAAATTACATAAAAAAATATGCTATTTCTCTACCTTAATTTTCCAGTGTCTGTAATGGCAAAGAAATTTGTAGTTGTATTGGGAGAGTCTTAACCTTTTAAAGATTTCGAATATAAATGAATGTCAATGGGTTTAAGTTGAAAAGAACTTTTAAATGATCTCATTGGTATCTGTTGCTTGTGTAGTTTCTCCCCTTGTAGGATTATTAATTTAACATGTTCAAATCTTTAATTGCTAATAAGTGCGTATATTTGTTGTTATACTAACTATTAAAAATGCAAGAAGCTCAAAAATATAGCAGGTATTCTTTTTTACTGGACCGCACCGCAAGAAGGGTAAAGCAATATGCCAAACAGCGTTTTCGGGAACTTGGCTGGAGCATCACTGTTGATCAGTGGACAGTGCTAAAGCAATTGTATGATAAAGGAGAGCTGAACCAAAGGGAATTGGCAGATCTTACTTTTAAAGATCATCCCACCATGACCCGTATTATCGACCTGCTTTCTATCAAAGAATTAATTGTTCGTAATGCCCACCCGGGTGATAGGCGCAGTTTTAAAGTGGCCCTGACTTCTGAAGGGGAGAAGCTGGTAAAAAGTTGCCTGCCTGAAGTACAGGATATCAGGATGAAAGCCTGGGAAAATTTATCGGAATCGGATTTTAAAGAATTTAAGCGGATACTGGACAGTATTTATGATAATTTGAGTTTGTGAATCAGTTAGTTGGATATTCCGGTGATACTGACCCCCCTACCGGAGATACTGCCCCCCCTGTGAAGTTTATTTTACAGGGTTACTAATAGACTGACAATTTTACATTTTTTTTCTTAAACTTTCACCTTTTATCTCTATTCTGTGTGAAGTGTGTGCTAATCTGTCCAAAATGGCATCTGCAATAGTTTCCTCACCAATAATGTCGTACCAGCTCCCTACCGGAAGTTGACTGGAGATAATAGTGGATGCTTTGCCGTGTCTGTCTTCGATGATTTCCATAAAATCCATTTGCTGTTGTTTCTCTAAATGTGACAAGCCAAAGTCATCGAGTATAAGCAATTGAGCCTTAGCTAGTTTCTCAAAGAGCTTGTGCACTGTTCCTTCGATTCGTGCTATTTTAATTTTAAGCATAAGTTTCTGCATATTAAAGTAGGCCACTTTGTAACCCATCATGCAGGCCTGATGGCCCAAGGCAGATGCCATGAAGCTTTTTCCGCACCCTGTTGCACCGGTGATTAGGATAGACTCTCCTTTTTCAATAAAATCACAGTTGGCCAAAGAGGCGATCTGTGATTTGTCTATTCCCCTGCCGTCTTGAAGGCGCAGTTCTTCCAGGGATGCTTTGTAACGGAAGCCTGCCTGCTTATTCAATCGGTTAAAGCGTCTGTTAGTCCTTTCTTCCTCTTCTGCCTGCAAGAGCAGTTCCATTCCTTCTGTAAGGGAAAGTTCATGCAGTTTTCTTGTTTCCTGTAAAGCTGTCCAGCTCTTTTGCATTCCGTGCAGCCTTAGGCCGCTCATTTGTGTTTGGATTTGATTCATTGGTTTTTAAATTTAATTGTTTACTGATAATACCCGACACCTCTTAAGTTTGAGTGCCTGGGCAATTGTTTAGTGGGTGTTTGAGGTCGCTCTTCCACCATTTTGTTTTCTATGATATTCTTTAGGAAATTATAGTTATACACCTTGTTCTCCAAGGCTATCCGGCAGGCTTTCCCCAACATTTCATCAGGGGTAGTCCGTGCCAGTCTGAGCAAGCCATCACAGCTTTTGTAAAGTTGTTCGGGATGTTTATCCTGTTTAAAAAGAAGTTCCACCAAGGCCTTAAAGTCTGGATTGACGGCTCCCGCTTTCTTGATATAATAATCAGGGCTTCGGTCTTTATAATGCTTGTGCTGTGAGGCCAGGTGATTGTCGCAGGTAGTGTAATGTGCCGCCCGATAGCTCCTCATGTGGACGGCAACCTGTTCTCCCTTAGCATAAATATGTATGCGTGTCTTGGTATATATCACCTTTACTTTTTGACCAATCAGCCGATAAGGAACACTGTAGTAGTTTTTATTTTCCCCAAGATAGATATGCCCGTTCCTGGCCACGATCAACTGTTTGTATTTTTTGATCTCAAAAACTTCTTTGGGAAGTAGTGCCAGCAGGTGGCGCTCTTCTGCCAGAAACTTTTCCTGTCTGCTCCACGGCTTCTTCTGCATGCGGGTTTGATTGTGGTCATGTATTTTTTCGGCTATGGCCTCATTGAGTGAGTGCAGGTCAAAAAACTGCCTGTTACGAAGCTTGGCATATACCCTGCTGTAAATTAATTTTACTTGGTTTTCTACCAATGCCTTATCCTGTGGCTTAGCTGCTCTGGCAGGAATAACGGTAGTGCCATAGTGGTTGGCAAAATCCTCCAGTATTTGGTTGATGCCCGGCTCATATTTACTGGACTTGATTACGGCTGCTTTTAAATTGTCAGGCACTAAGACTTTGGGTACTCCGCCCATCCGCTGAAGGCAGCGTTGCAAGGCGATAATAAAATCCTCGGTCTTTTGTGATTCCACAGCCATAGCAAAGCTATAGTCGGAATATGGCAGGCAAGCTACAAAAATCTGGCAATGGATGCATTCCCCCGTTTCTTTGTCGATGTAATCCATCGTCTTTCCCGCAAAGTCAATGTAGAGTTTATCGGCGGGTAGGTGCTCAAGTACCGCTGTGGGTTTGGATGCTTTCTGATATTGCTGAATATGCCAGCAAAACTGTGAATAAGCATAACCCAAAGGGTTTTCTTTGCAATATTCTTCCCACAGCAGGAATTTGGTAACCCCTTTTATATTAAGCTGTCCTACAATATACTTCATCTTATCTTGCAGCTCATCATAGCGGGCATCGTCTTTATAAGCAGGATTGCCCGCATGAAGTTTAGCTTCCAGTAAAGGGGAGTCAAGTGCTAAAAGGCTCCCAAGGGTATCATTTCCTTTGCCATTGATCAACAGTTCCAGCTTTATAAGATAGGCTTTTACCGTGTTTTTGCTCATACCAAGGGCTTTGGCAATTGTTTTCTTGCCGCGCCCTTGCCTGTGCATAATTAATAATTGTTTTATCTGACTCATCGTTTTTATTTTTCCTGCCATCAGTAACATGCGATTGTTTGATCGCAAGAAAATAAAACTTCAGGGGGTCACAATGCTCCGGAATATCGACCGGGAGGGGTCAATATGCTCCGGTACAATGAACCGAAAACCGTAAAGGGGGGTCAGTATCTGCCGGAACGGCAGGCGATTAAAGGCTTTAAAAGCACTTTGACTATCTTAAATTAGGCCGGCATAGAGGGGTCAGCATGCTCCGGCTTCTCCACCTACCTTAGTCGTTCACCTGCATTCAACCAATACCTATGCCTGAGAATATTACTGGGGATAAAAATTTTTTCTAAATATTAGATGATATTTCAATTTTATTAAATCAGTTAAATGAAAAAAGTTACCAAAAAGATTGGACAATATTTTAATGAAAATCATGATCTTGATAAAGATATAGAAGAATTCTTGGATGAGACTGCTCCATTAATAGGCTATATAGTACATTTTTTTAATACTCTAGAACAAGCATTGGATTCAGCAATTTGCGAACATATTAATGACAGAACAGATGAACCAGGGGCTATCATTATCCATAAACTTTCATTTACTGCAAAATGTGATTTATTTAAGAGGATGATCAGATCATTAGATCGGAAGAGCACACG
>JBEPWY010000081.1:5522-11682 GCA_041642185.1 Marivirga sp. | reverse complement strand
ACCAGACCTTCGAATGTATTAAGTATATCTTCCTGCTCTACGAAAGACATTTCGCAGTCAATTTGAGTAAATTCCGGCTGTCTATCCGCACGTAAATCTTCATCTCTAAAGCATTTTACTATCTGGAAATATTTATCAAAACCAGAAACCATCAGCAATTGCTTAAAAGTTTGCGGCGATTGTGGTAAGGCATAAAATTCTCCTTCGTGCACTCTTGACGGCACTACAAAATCGCGTGCTCCTTCAGGAGTCGATTTGATCAAAACAGGAGTTTCTACTTCAAGAAAATCTTGCTGATCCATATATCTTCTGGTTGCCTGCATTAGTTTATGGCGTAACTGCAGCTTTTCTCTAACCGGCGCCCTTCTTAAATCAAGGTAACGATACTGCATGCGTAACTCTTCACCCCCATCAGTGTCTTCCTCTATGGTAAATGGAGGTGTTTTAGAAGCATTGAGAACAGTTAATTCCTTTACAAGTATTTCAATATCTCCTGTAGTTATTTTATCATTTTTTGATAAGCGCTCCACAACTTCCCCTTCAATTTGGAGAACGAACTCACGCCCCACTTTTCTTGCTTTGGTCATTAATTCCTCAGAAGAATTCCCTTCCTGAAACATCAGTTGAGTGATGCCATATCTATCTCTCAAGTCGATCCACATCATGCCGCCTTTATCGCGTACACGTTGTACCCATCCACTTAAGATGACATTTTTACCTATATCTTCAATCCTTAATGCTCCGCAAGTATGTGTTCTTAACATAATATATTCTACTCTTTACTTCTCAAATTTGAGCAAAGGTAAACAATTAGGGCTTTTTAAGTGGTTTTTTTAATGCAGATTTTAAGAAAAATAGGTTTTGCAGAATAGAAATATATAATACTAGTCTAATTAGAGAATGAAATTCCATTTCATTAAGCAGATCCCCACCTGCGTGGGAATAGCCTGCCCCGCCACATAAGCGGGGACGATCCCATTATCATTTATACTAGTAAATGTCATTAATTGCTATAATATACGGTAGGAGAAATTAGATATAAATTCAAATACTGAAGATGTCTACGATCTGCTTCTCGATTGAAACGTGGCGGTATTATAATAACTGACTGAAGATTTATATAAATGTATGGAAGGAATAAAATTTATTTCATATCTGCTGTATCATCATACAAATCTTTTAAAAGGGGGTTCATTTCTCGTATTAATCTGATTTTCCATGTTCTGTTCCATCTTTTTAGCACTTTCTCACGATGAATAGCAGCTTCAATGGATTCGAAAAACTCATATTAAAGGACACCTATGCAGTTATATTTTTTAGTGAATTCACAGCCTTCTCCATTTTTATGCTGACAACTTCTTTCCGATAAATTAGATGTAACACCAATATAAATTGTGCTCCTAGTTATATTGCCTACAATATATACATACCCTCCCTTTGTGCTCATAGTAATATAAATATATTGTATTTTTCAAATTTAACCGAAAATTTTTACGATGACGGTTATTTCTAACATCCTCGGATAAGGTGGTTTTGGATGTTTTAATGGGTTTAATGAGAATCTACTTACTGCCTATGACGGAACTGATCTGAGTTTTTGCAGACATAGTTTTTTGTTTCATGAAGCTACACACCCTCCCTTGTTGATGCTTGCTCACCAACAACTCTACGATGATTTATAACTCGTTTAAATACATTTTCATTTCCTCCTGTAGTTCCTTTGCCTTTTGACCTGCTATCTGAGCAAAATCTTTTCCGGAAGAGGCATAAATAATTCCACGAGATGAATTTACCAATAAGCCGCCATTTTTGTTAAGCCCTATTTCAGAAATATCTTTTAAGCTTCCTCCTTGTGCTCCTACCCCCGGTACAAGAAGAAAATGATCAGGAATTAATTTTCTGATATGCGCGAATTGCTCATTTCTGGTAGCACCAATCACATACATCATGTTTTTATGATTGCCCCATTGCTGAGATTTTTCAATTACCTTTTGGTATAATGGCTTTTGATCGGCCATTTTCTCAAACTGGAAATCCTGCGCACCAGTATTGGAGGTTAAAGCCAGTAAAATAACCCATTTATCTTTAAAGGTAAGGAAAGGTTCCACTGAATCGCTCCCCATATAAGGAGCTACTGTAATGGAATCGAACTGCATATTCTCAAAAAATGCCTTGGCATACATATTAGACGTATTGCCTATATCACCTCTTTTAGCATCTGCAATGGTGAAAACTTCTTTAGGAAGATAGTCTATAGTTTTTTGAAGCGACTCCCATCCTGCAGGACCTAAAGCTTCATAGAAAGCGATATTAGGTTTATAAGCTACCGCATAATCAATGGTAGCATCAATAATCTGCTTATTAAATTCAAAAACAGGATCTTTTTCTTTTAATAAATGTGAGGGGATTTTATTCAATGAAGTATCCAGTCCTACGCAGAGGTAGGATGACTTCTCCCGAATTTGGCCAGCTAGTTGTTCGTAGGTCATAATAGAAAAAAGCCCGCAATGCGGGCTTTACAATTTTATCTGAAATCCAGTACTTCTATATTAGGGTATTTACTTGGGTCAAAATTAAAATCTTCAGCAGTTATATCGTTTATGACTTTAAAATCTGCTACTGAATAATTGAAGATATTTCCTGCTCTGTCAAATACAGACCATTTTTTCAATAGATTAGTTTTCTTATCAATTCTCAATCTGATCTTAAAGAAATTTTCATCCTTATTTGTCGGCACTAAATCTATTACATGAAATTCGGCACCACCTTCACCTGCCATATAAAGGTATTTATACCCTTCCTTATAGGCATCATATATTTTGCTCGGATTCATCTCTCCAGACTCAGGATCATAGTTATTGATGGTAACCTCATTGGCATCTTTTAGAAAAGTCCAAACGGTATTACTATTATTTACAATCAACTGACCAGCAACATCAGCTTTAAACATATCGCCCATTACCGTTATTTCACCTGTAAAGCTATCATTGATATCTTCCATTCTGTTTTCTAAAGTTTGAGTGAAGGTGGCAGAAAAAGCAGGTATTTCCTTGTATTTAGCACTCATCTTGTCCAAAATCTCTTTGGCTTTAGGATCGTTTTGTGCAAAAGCTATAGTGCTGAATGCCATCAGCATGAATAATATTTTAAATCTTATCATTATATGTTTCCTTTTTGATTTATTATGTTCAATAACTGTTCCAATCTTATAAATCCATCACAAAATAAGATAAATATTATTTATCCATATTTTTCAACAGATGTTCAAGGCTCATTTCATCAGGAATTAAAACTTCTCTGGCTTTACTCCCTTCAAATGACCCTACAATTCCTGCAGCTTCCAATTGATCTATCAAACGGCCTGCGCGGTTATAACCTAATTTCAATTTTCTTTGTATAAGGGAAGTGCTTCCTTGCTGATGTAGCACAATCAATCTGGCTGCCTCATCAAATAAAACATCTCTGTCTGATAAATCTACATCGCCTACTTTGCTGTTATCATCATCCCCACTGAATTCAGGCAGCTGATAAGCTCTTTCATATCCTCTCTGATTGCCGATATAATCAACTACCTCGTCTATTTCAGGCGTATCAATAAACGGGCATTGTAAACGGATAAGATCTGATCCCTGAGATAAAAGCATATCTCCCTGCCCTACCAATTGTTCAGCGCCACCCATATCAAGTATGGTTCGGGAATCAATTTTTGATGTCACCCTAAATGATAATCTGGCCGGGAAATTGGCTTTTATAATACCCGTAATTACATTCACTGATGGTCTCTGCGTAGCAACAATTAAATGTATACCAATGGCACGCGCCAATTGGGCCAGCCTTGCAATAGGTGTTTCCACTTCTTTACCGGCAGTCATCATTAAATCAGCCAACTCATCAATTACTAATACAATATAGGGCATAAACCGGTGACCATTTTCAGGGTTTAATCGCCTGTTGACAAATTTATGATTGTATTCCTTTAAATTTCTGCAACCTGCATCTTTCAGCAAATCGTAGCGGTTATCCATTTCAATACATAATGAATTAAGCGTATTCACTACTTTTTTGGTATCCGTAATAATAGCTTCTTCACTATCCGGTAATGAAGCCAGGAAATGTCGTTCCAGTTTATTAAAAAGTGTTAACTCTACCTTTTTAGGATCAACCAAAACAAACTTTAATTGAGAGGGGTGCTTTTTATAGATTAAGGAAGCCAGCATTACATTTAACCCTACGGACTTACCCTGACCCGTTGCTCCTGCCATCAGCAAGTGAGGCATTTTAGCTAAATCTGCTACAAAAACTTCATTAGAAATAGTTTTACCTAATATAATAGGCAATTCCTTATCGCTCTTCAGAAATTTATCTGTACCCAATACAGAGCGCATGCTTACCATCTCCCTGTTTTTATTAGGCACTTCAATACCGATTGTTCCTTTTCCGGGAATAGGAGCGATAATACGAATTCCCAATGCAGCTAAGCTTAGGGCAATATCATCTTCCAGATTTTTGATTTTAGAAATCTTCACCCCTGCCTCAGGTACGATTTCATAAAGGGTTACCGTAGGTCCGATAGTGGCTTTGATGCTGGAAATATTGATTTTAAAATTTGTAAGCGTCTCTAAAATTTTATCTTTATTGGCTTCTAACTCCTCCTGAGTCACCTTCACTCTGCCGGAATCATGATGTTCCAGTAAGTCAAGAGTAGGATATTTATAAGAAGACAAATCTAAAGTTGGATCATAATTTTCGACTGTAGTGGCTGTTTTCTCTTTAAATTCAGCATCATCCACTTCAAAAGCAGCATCATCTGCAGCATCATCTTTAGGTGGGGGAAGCGGATCAATTTCTTTTTCTCTTGTTGTGGTATTTTCAAGGGTATTTTCAACCTCCATTTCCAATTCAGAAGACTTATTCTTTGGCTCAGGGGATTTCTTTGTGTTGGGTTTTTTAACCGTCCAGCTGGATGCATCATCTACTTCAATATCTTCCTGGTCTTGCTCCTCTGAATCAGATATTGCATTATCATTTCCAACAGCTTCATTTTTACTGGTATAATTATCTGCCGCCATTCCTGGGGATACATCTTTATTGCTAAAAGCTAATAATGAGGTAACATCAAAGTAGAATATAATAAATATGATTAGTGAAAGAATAAGGATAAGGTAAGTTCCCCAACCGAAAAGACTGTTAAATAAAACAGCTAATTCATAACCAATTCCTCCGCATAAAAAAGAAAACTCTGATACGCCGTCGGATTCATACACCATAAAGCCTAAAAAGAGACTAATCCAGAAAAGAAAAAAAGCCATAAAAGTAAATGCCCTTCCCGGCTGAATAATCATTTTACGGAAAGTAATATGATAACCTGCTAAAAAAAGAAAAGGGGGAATAAGAAAAGCCGCCAGTCCGAACCATTTGAACACAAAGAAATAAGCACTTTGTGCACCAAGCAACCCTAACCAATTATCCATTTCAGATCCTGAAGCTTTAACGCCTGTATCAGAAACTGATTGAAGCACACTCATATCAGCCTTTCCTGTAAATAAATAAGAGAAAAAGGCTGTCAGCAGGAATAAAGAAGCTGTGAGAAGGAAAAAACCTGCTGCCAAATGAATTCTTCTGTCCTTTAGGAATTGAAAATTCAGATTTAACTTCTTAGATTCCTTAGGAGTCTTTTCGTTTTTTTTAAATGTATTTGATTTGTAAGTGTTCTTAGCCATTATTAATGCCCTGTAAGCGCATGTAAAATTGAGAAATTCTAGTTTAAACGCAAAATACGTGAAATATTACAGAGAATTAAAATTATCTATGCTTCTTTAAGATAGCTTCATTGATTTTTTTAATTAATCCTGGTCCTTCATAAATAAATCCTGTATATAATTGTACCAGACTGGCACCTGCTTCTAACTTTTCCAAAGCATCCTCAGCTGAATGAATTCCTCCTACTCCGATAATAGGAAATGCACCATTAGATTTTTGATGTAGATAACGTATCACCTCGGTGGATTTATTGTTTAAAGGTTTTCCGCTTAAACCACCGTTGCCAATTTCATCCAGTTGCTCTATTGTTGTTTTTAGGTTTTCTCGGGAAATAGTGGTGTTAGTGGCAATTACACCAGCTATTTGAGTTTCTAATACAATTTCTATGATATCATCTAAT
>JBEPWY010000081.1:2660-5512 GCA_041642185.1 Marivirga sp. | reverse complement strand
CCAATAGCTTCTTAAGCGGTTCTTTTTCCTGAAGCTCCCTTAGGTTGGGGGTATTGGGAGAGCTTACATTAACCACAAAATAGTCAACATAGTCGAAAAGTGCCTCAAAAGATTGCTTATAGTCATCACCTGCCTTTTCATTAGGCGTAT
This sequence comes from Marivirga sp., assembly GCA_041642185.1. Taxonomy (GTDB): domain Bacteria; phylum Bacteroidota; class Bacteroidia; order Cytophagales; family Cyclobacteriaceae; genus Marivirga. Next base: position 5,362 of record JBEPWY010000081.1, on the reverse strand, counting down.
TTTTATTTTTTCCAATGTTTCCACCTACTATAATAGTAGATTTTCGCTTTTTCAATCTTTCAACAGCAGGTTTTAGCCCTTCGTTGTTAAAACCCATGCGGTTGATAATTGCCTGATCGCTTTTAAGCCTGAATAATCGCGGCTGCGGGTTGCCGGGTTGTGCTTTTGGAGTGATAGTACCGATTTCTATAAAACCAAAGCCCAGAGAGGCAAATTCATCTATAAGCTTGGCATCTTTATCAAAACCTGCAGCTAAACCAACGGGGTTAGGAAACTTTAAGCCAAATAAATTCTTTTCTAATTTCGGGTTTTTAACCTCAAAACCTGAGCTGTTTAAAGCCTTTATACCAGGTATATTAAAAAGCAATTTTGTCAGCCGAAAAGTTAAATGATGTGCTTTTTCGGCTGACAATTTGAAGAGTAAGGGGCGGATTAGGGATTTGTACATTTGATTCTAAAGACTTCTATTCAAAAATAGAACAAAAAAAATAAAACCTCCAAAATTTATCACTAAGATCACCTTCCTAATTATTTTTATTTACCTCATTTAAAGCAATTAATTAAACCATTAAAAAGTTAAACAAATTTATTTCTTATTAATTTAAAACGAAAAGGTAATTATTGGACTGAGAACTGTTTGATGATGGAGGGTTTTGATTTTTAGAAAAACTATTTATTAAGGCAATCAGTTCTTTTGATTAAAATACTCAATCAGCTTATTTCTATCTTTCTCTTTTTTAATTTTTAAATTATTTTCAGTGTAAAAATTGTATAAGGATTTATCTTCCAACAGATCCAACGATTTTTTAAATTTCCTATTCGATGCAATCTCAATTAGATTCTCCTCGCCAAATTTGATAAACAATTTTTCCTTTTCTTTAGTAAACTTAGGAGGTTTATCATCGGAATAACTGCTAGTAGATTTTTTACCTTCTTTAAATTCAATCTTTTGTCTTATTAATAATTCGACATTTTCAATTTGCTTTAAACTGTAAAAACTTGTAGTCAGATTCTTTTTATCTTTAAATTCTCTAATGACAAATTTAGTTCCCGCTAACTCAATATTCTTAATGTTGTCATTATTACCCACAACATAAATTTTATCATCCTTTTTTACTTCTACAGTTGTGTTTAATAAATCAAGGCGAATTGAAGCATCCTTAAATGATTTATTTGCCTTAAAATTTATATTACCCTTCTCAAAATCATTAAAATAATATCTACTACCTTCGACTGCATCATGTCTAACATTAGAATTAACCATATTAAAAAGATCCGTCAAGTCCACTTCAGTTGAAGATCTAGTCATAGATTGACTTAAAGCATCACTAAAAATTAAGAAAAAAACACTAACTAATAATCCAAATCTTATACTCATTCTTTTATAAATTTAAACTGTTTAATTTTACTACCTCGTACCAACTTTATAATATATAATCCCTTCTCAAAAGAACCTACATCAAGAGGTTGAGAGGTAGTGTTTTTGTTTATGTATTTAGACCTCAGTTTCCCAAGCATATCATAAATTATAACCTGATCATTAACTTTCAAGCCTGTAATATGTATTATAGATTTAGTGGGGTTAGGGTAAATCTTAACCTCGTTAAAAAAAGAAATATTAGATAGAATTTCATAAATGAGAGGCTCAGAAATTCTAGATTGACAAACGCTGTCAGTTCTTAAATACTCAACCTGGAATACTCCGGATTCTGATGGTATCGGAATTATTCTTTGATTATAACCCTCAAGTAACCTGCCATTTACAAACCATTTATAAGATTCTCCTTCCCTACTAGAAATAAATTCCTTATCATTAGTGATAATACTTACCGGATTTAGGCTATTCTCTTTTAAATCGAAAGTACGTTCGAAGGTTTCTTGTCCATTAGCATTTGTTATAGTTAAATTAATTTTATGTTCTTCTTCAAAAGAATTAAAAACTATTATTGGTTCGAATTCATCATCATTATTAAAAACATACCCACCATTAATTTCCCATTTAAATGACTCAATATTATTACCTGAAGATTTATTATTAATTTTTATTCTAGTACCGACGCAAAGTTCCGATAAATTAAAATCGGCGAAAAGAATATCTTCACAATTACCTTGACTAATATTATTGTTATTATTTGTGATACCAGAATTTGAAACGTTCACTATTACGTCTCCTATAACTTTAATATTGGAAATATTTATATATTCCAAACATAATTTATCTCTAAATTTAAAACTCAATATAGAAAATCCTACATTAGCTCCGCTTATAGTAGAAAGATTATTTAAATCACCTTCATTAGTAAAATAGTTTTTAATAACAACTGTATCTTCCTTGGTATACTTTAACTGAGAATTTTTAGCTAAAACCAAACCATCCATAACAATATTTTGATCTATATTCAAAATTCCATTTAAATATAGTTCCTTAGCTATAATTTTTGAATTCACATTATTAGTGCCTGTTACACTAATAGTATCAGAAAGCTCAATTAGATTATTTAAGGACTCAACAGAAGAATTATTAAGATTCCATCTATTTTTCTTCATACTGCTCTGAGCTAAATCTAAATGTAAAACACCATTTATATTAATCTTAGAATTAGATATATTTATATTTGCTGTATTTAAAACAGTGAAATTATTACTTTTTAATTCCTGTCCGTCCATATTTACAGTGGCGCCAATAGGCGCTACGAGTTGAG
>JBEPWY010000081.1:0-2650 GCA_041642185.1 Marivirga sp. | reverse complement strand
AAAACACTTAAATCTGATGCTCCTTCAAAATTAAGACTATAATTATTGTGTATTTGATTAGAATTAATAATGATATTACCATTTCTTATTACTGGTTTAGCTGAACTATTTTCAACAATACCTGTAACTGTTAAAGTATTACCACCTAAATCGAGAATAAATTTCTGAGAAGAATGATTTATAAAATTAGAAATTTCAAGATCTTTGTCTAAATAAATTATATTTCCCTCCAGTAAACCTGAGTTATTATCAAATACCAGTGTAGAGTTATTTAAATCTATACCGCTTAATTGTTGGCCTCCGGATTTATTGGACCATTGAAAATCATCTAGAATATTGCTATTTTCCTTTCCTACAAAATATAAGTCTTGCAAACCTGTTTCAAGAGCCCCTCCAGTCAAAACCATTGAAAAATCCTGACTATTATTTGTTAAAGTCCCAGAATGAGAAATTGTAATAAAGTATTTTTGCTTTTTGGTATTTTCAATATTTATTTTTTCAACATTGTCTTTATGATTACCATTTCTTTCCGCGAGACCAAAATTACTATTATTTAAAGCCCATGAATTATATTCATTTCCTTCATCATCTGTAATTTTCACATCCAAATCATTTACTAACATCAAATCAGTATTTCCAGGGTTTCCATTATTTCCTGAGGGATCGGTCCAAACAACAGTAGCAGTTATTGGCGTGATACCATCTGAAAAAATTTCGTAAGTAATAATTTCATCTTGCTGTATATTAGATTCTAGGAGGATTGAATCCCTTTCATTTTTTGATTTTAAAACTTTAACCATATCTGCAGCATTAAGAACTCCCCAGCCAAATTCCACATCAGGACCTATACCCGAACCTGCAGGCCTTACAGTATGTATCGCAAGAGCTTTAACAGACGAAGCGGTAAGAAATGTATCAGAAATTTGTTTATAGTATTGCTGAACTAGCGCTAACGACCCAGTAACATTTGGTGCAGACATCGATGTTCCGCTAAGGGTAGAATATGCACTGTCACTAGCGGAGCCTACGGAGAATAAACCTACTCCATCGGCGACCAAATCAGGTTTGATTCTTCCATCTGAGGTAGGTCCCCAACTACTAAATGAACTCATTTCAGCAGAAGATGTGCCTGTATAATCAGAAAAACCAGTAATTGCTCCAACTGTAATGATATTTTTAGCCACAGCACTTGGCCCAATTATCATATTTGGTCCATCTGGTGGTTTTGTTCCATCTCCAACATCACTTCTATCATTTCCTGCTGACCAAACAATAGTATAATAAGGCGAGTTAAAAATTATATCATCAATTGTTTTACTTTTTGATGAATAATAACCAAATCTTAGGTCCTTATTATTATTACCACCATACCATTCCCATTTTTGTGTACTGGAATTATAGTTCCACCCCAATATCAATCCATAAGAATGATTTGATAAAATCATTCCTTTAGTGGCTTCATTTATCATATTAGAAATATCATCTGTAAAGGTATATGCAATAACATTAGCCTGGGGAGCCATACCTTTAGCATTGGAATTAACCCCTGTAGCAATAATAGTTCCACTTACGTGACTAGCATGGTTACTGTAATTGGCCCCTTCTTTGTTAATTACCCTTGAATCGTTAAATTCATGATGAGACTGTCTTACCTGACCACCGTCCCAAACACCAATTGTTATTCCTTCTCCAAATAAGGAAAGTCCAAGGCCATTTTCTGATTGGATGTATTCAACACCTGTAGTTTCTCGAGCCTGAGTATTATGAACTTTAAGGTAATAAGGAACCCCTCCCTCCACATATTGTAATATAGCATTTTCACCTCCTTCTAACTCAATAAGGGGGGGGAATTTCTTTAAATCTTCTATCGTAGTGTTGGCTACTTTTGCTTTTAACTCTTTTTGATATTTTTCTTTAATTTCATGTAACTGAACTCGATCAAATTGTTGGGCATTTATAGTAAGCAAACAATTAAGCAATAAAAATAATAGCAGTAAGTTCTTTTTCATATCAATTTTATCAGAAACAAATCAATTATTGTGAATTTAATTTGCTTAACATCTGAGTTGAAAACATTTAATTCACAAAATAAAATGCTAATTCAAATATTATAGTTCGCAAGATATTAATTTTTAATTTAGATAAATATACGTTTCAACTTCATTTACACATATTTACACGCTTTTATATAGATGTTAATGATAAACCGGATTAGGACAAAGCACTTAATTGTTTTTAATATCATATTTAATGCCATTTTTATAAAATTCAATAAAATGACAGAAGATTATGGGAGATCCATTAAATAACCATTGATAAAACAAGAATTTCACAGATAGTATTCCAGCAGGATTTGTGAAAAATCAAACAATGTCTTTATGAAAAGTGTCAAGGTTACTCATGCTATAACTATGAACGATTTCAATCCTCTTATGTGAGAAATATTAATTACTCCTTGAAAATAATTCAGACTATTAAGCTAAAATACGCAGGAACCTTTTCTTCTTTATTGGTGGGCAAGAGTTGAAAATAAATAAAAATGCCCGGCTCTATCAGGCGACGTCAGACAAAGGCGTGGCTTCGGGCGACGGTTTTGAAATCAGATTTTCAAAAGCGGTCGCCAAGAATTTCCCGCCAAGAATTTACTGCC
>JBEPWY010000080.1:0-11711 GCA_041642185.1 Marivirga sp. | reverse complement strand
GCTGCCCACTTATATTCTATACTAGCTACTTCAAAGTGTCTCCTGAGGTATTCTTCTATTTTTTTAAAACTTTCTTCCGTATGATTTTTGTGCCCTACTTTGTAAGATTCACCCAGCACAAGCAAGTAATCATTCTCTCCATTTCTATAAGGTCGAATAGAATAATGCTGATCATTCAAAACATGCCAATAAATTCCGGGGGATGGTAATTCCCCTTTTAATTTAACAGCCAAAGCATGCTCCCTTTTTGGCTCCATTGCAGTATGCACACCGTAAACACCTTTAGGTGAATGAGTGGCCATAATCACCTTATTTGCCTTTATAGTAGCGCGTTTAGTTTCTATTATGCATGGCTTACCATCTTTCACTCTAGTAACTGAGGTGTTTTCAAAAATTTTACACTTTTCATTTTCTATTGCTCCCGCAAACTGCTGAACATACTGTAAAGGATTGAATTGGGCCTGATCTGCTATTTCTAGTATTTCATCAACCTGAAAAGGGAAACCTACTGGCGTAACATCGCTCACATTCAAACCTGCTTTTACAGCCACCTCATATTCTTTTCTAATTTTAGTGCTCTTCTGCTTTGTTTCTGAACTGGTGAAAAGATAAAACGGAACCCTTTGAAAATCGCAATTGATATTAAATTGCCTTATACGTCTTTCTATAAATCTGATGGCACTAAGTCTTGATTTAACTACTTCTTTTAAAGTACTTTCATTATGTTTTAATCCTATTGAAAATAAATGTTCACCTATAGAAGCATATAAATTACCTGTTGATGAGCCAGTGGTACCCATACCTACTCTATGAGATTCAAGCACAGCAACTCTCTGCCCCTCTTGAATAGCATGATAAGCAGCGGTAATTCCAGTAATACCTGCACCGACTATGACTACATCTACTTGTAAGTCTTCTGTTAATTGAGGATAGGAAGACTTGTCAGCATTGGCGCTCCAGACAGCCTCGGAAGAAAAATGTTTTGATGACATTGCGGTTCATTTTACAGTATAAAATAGCCTAAGCACCTTTAAAGGTGTATTTGCTTATTCTAATTTTATACGGAAAGAAAAACCTATACGATGAAATAAAATACAATAGTTCATAAAAAAAGCCGGTATCTATTGAATCAGCTACCGGCTTTTAATTACATACAAAATGTTTTTTCTTAATCCCTTAAATTGTTCAAGTCAACAATCTGAACCTCTACCCTTCTGTTTTCCTCAGGGTTTTTAGAGTCCGATTTAGTTGCACCAAAACCTTTGGCAATAATTCTTCTTCTTACAATCCCTTTGTAGTTAAAGAAATTTACCACCTCTATGGCTCTTTCATTAGATAATTTCCTGTTAAGATCAGGGTCACCCTCAGCTGAGGCATAACCAGAGATCTCAATACCTAACTGATCATTACTTTTAAGGTGCTCATTGATTTCCTGTAGCACAGTTTTATAATCATCATTATATTTAGCTTTCGCTACATCAAAATAAATTTTGTATACTGGCTCTAATAAAGATTTATCATAATTAACAATCACTTCCTTATCCTTAGCTTCTTTTTGTCTTTTAGCCTCTTCAGTCACATACATTGTTGGTAAAGAATATATGGTTTCCCCTTCCACAACTCTACTTTTTAAGGTTGTTGTATCGCTCTCATCATAGTAATAAGTACGACTTGCAATCTCCATATCATCCGTGTTTTCTGTGAAATTAACGTCATCCACCGGATTCACTGAATACATTAAATCCATCAGATAATTGAAAGCGGCAGTATCTTCGGTAGCAATCATTGCATCCATCATATCATACACATCCAAGCTGTCATTTTCAATTAACATAGCCTCATTTGTTTGCCTTGGTGTGTATGCACCTCCTTGATCTGTATCAAAAAAAGCATTATTTACTGTTACTTCCTGACCCACTACTACATCAAATTGTTTAATCAGATTTAGGTTAATCTTTTGATATAATTCATAAAAATACGTCTGGTTAGGTACATTAATATTTAATGTGTAAGGTAAATAGCCTTCTGATTCAATGATCAGATCGTAATTCTTTCCTGGAGGTAAAATAATTAAATAATTACCTGTTTTGGGATCAGGGTCATAAACATAATCCACTTTTGTGTTATTTTCATTGTCTACTAGCTTAATTTTTGTAGGTACAGGCTTTTTATCTTTCCCAGCAGTTATCTTACCTTTTAACATAGTAAGTGGAATGTTGGCATACTGCTCAGGCATATCGAAGGTATAGATATCCTGCCCTCCATAACCCCCAATTCTGTCGGAGGAGAAGAAGCCCCTGCTTCCATCAGCTGTAAGAGTAAAGTAATTGTCGTCAAATGGTGTATTAATAGGATAGCCCATATTCTCGGGACTTTCCCAGTTACCCGCTTTCCGGACAGCTCTAAAAATATCTCTGCCTCCCATTGATCTTTCTCCATTGGATGTATAGTACAATGTTTTCATATCGGGGTGAATAAAAGGTGCATCCTCGTCATACTTAGTGTTTACTTCTGGTCCCAGATTTTTAATATTGCCCCAGTCTCCATTAGCTAGTTTTTCTGCAATATAAATATCCATACCACCAAAACCACCTGGCCTATTACTGGCAAAATATATCTTTTTCCCATCAGGAGTTATAGAAGCCGTACTTTCCAGATTATTAGAATTAAGACCGTTAATAGGTGATGGAGCACTCCATTTATCACCATCCTTATTCATCATATATATACTGCCCTTTCTACCCAATCCAATAAATACCAACATTTGCTGACCATCAGGAGAAATTCCTGCTGTGCCCACATTGTCATTAGTATTTAATTCTATTTTGGAAGTTTTCCCCCAAGTGCCATCTTTCCTGTAAGTAATATATATTTCTTCAATTGCTTTGCCGGTTCTGGCATTGGGCCTTAATGAAGTAAAAGCCATAATTCCCTGATCAGCAGAAACAACAGGATTATATTCTGTAAATTCAGAATTTATCGGAGGTGCCATTTGCTCAATTTTAATCTCTTTTTTCTCCCTTATTAATTGAAAAGCATTATTGGCTTTTTGTTTTTGAAGACTCACTTCGGCTATAAGCTTGGCGTCAGAATTATTTATTTCAGATAAATATTTATCATAATACTTTAAAGCCTTATCAAGCTCCATATTTTTATGGAGAATCTGGGCCGTATAAAAGTAAATATCCTTAGGAAGGTTATCAGGAAATTTTGCTTTTTCAATTAACTCAATGCTTCTAAGAGCCTTCATCTGATCTGATGCATTTGGCTGTTGCATATAACTAACAGCCAGCATATAATGTATGGAAGGATCCGATGCACCTAAGGAAACTGCTTCGTTTAGTGACTCAATGGCCCCTTTATAATTTTTGATATTAAAAAGTTTCTCTCCCCTGTAAAGCAGGTCATCTACATTCGCATTTTGCGCAAATGAAATAACGGAAAAGAAAAGAAGTATACCAATAAGAAATGTAGTTCTCATAATTTTTTAATATTTAATAAAGATTAAGCATCTGTGTTTAATCTTTTAACACACAACATTTTAAATCAATCTAGATAATTAATGTTATTACACTGTTATTTTATGATAATTAGTCATAAATATATAGCATTTCTTTAAAAAAAAGGAAATATCATTTGCTTCTTTCGATAGCCTGAAGCCTTTTGAGTAATGGTGGATGTGAGTAATGCATGAATACATACATTTTATGAGGTTTTAAATTGCTCAAACTATCAGCAGAAAGCTTTTTTAAAGCTGATTGAAGAGCTGTTGCCTTGTAAGTATTTGATGCAAATTCATCAGCTTCATATTCATGTTTTCGACTAATATAGTTGGAGAAAACACCTGTTATCAGACTTATTGGTGTATAAATAATACCAAAAGCAATAAAATTAACAGCAAAGCTCAATTGATTAGCTCCTAAGGCCTTACTTAACTCCGGACTGAAAATCATTACAGACATCAACCATAACATAACTCCCATTTGCACCACTCCACTAATAATTCCAGAGATGGTATGTTTCTTTTTATAGTGCCCTATTTCATGGGCTAAAATAGCCACTAATTCATCATTAGTTTGTTTCTCAATCAATGTATCATAGAGCACAATCTTTTTTCGTTTCCCAAAACCTGAAAAGAAAGCATTAGCCTTAGTTGATCTTTTGGAACCGTCAATAATATAGATGTTTTCAATTGGAAAATCAACTTTAGCACCATAATTCATGATATCATTCCTTAGCTCCCCGTCTTCCAGTGGCCTTAATTTATTGAATATTGGAAGTATAAGACTGGTATAAAAAAAGTTAGCACCAATCATAAAGGCAGCTATTACAATCCAAAAAATCCACCAGAACGACTCTCCAAGTGAACTGATTAAAAACACCAGAACACTAAGAAGAAACCCTCCAATTAGGGCCGTTAAAACATATCCCTTGAATTTATCTTTCCAAAAAGTTGATACAGTAGATTTATTAAAACCGTATTTTTCTTCAATTACAAAATTCGCATACCATTGAAAAGGTGTATTAATAATATCATTTACAATAAAGATGATTCCGAAAAAGGCTAAAGTTTGAGCTGTTAGCGTATCAAAGTGAGTACGCACAAATTCATCAAGCACACCAAAAATTCCGAAAATGATTACAACTAAAATAAGGCAAAAGCTGACAATACCACTGACCAAGCCAAAATATGTATTGTCTTTCTGATAATTTAATGCTTTTTGATACCTGTCCTCATCATAAACACCCTTTAGGTCATCTGGTAAATCAGTACTTTTGTTCCTGAGGTTAAGATAATCAACAATTGTGGTTAATACATATTCTATTATCACTATCAATAAAATGATGGCGAAAAATTGATCAGAAGATAATTGCATGAATATTAAAATTTAGGACAAGGTATCCTGAGTTTATCGGCAGGTGGCCTTCTAGGGTCTGTAAGAGATAAAACATATGAAATGGAGATTTCATGAGCTCCCCCGCTACGAATCCCCAAATTAGAAATGGTATAATCAAAACTATAGCCTACTGATAACTTTTCATAAGCATAGCCTACTAACATTACTATTGATTCAGAACCAGCAAAACCATTTGGTGCGTCAAAAGGAATTCCACGATACCATAAACCTACGACCATAGGCTCTAATGTGCCATAAATACCTAAATCCAATTGATTAAAACCTCCTTGCATTTTATATTGCGCAGTAGGTGTAATACTTCTTTCATCACCATCCTTGGTGTAACCTTTTCTACCGTAACCAGTGTTTAAAGGGATTCTGTATCCTGCATGAAAAGAATGCTTCATTGGTAATCTACTTTCTTCCCCTAAAATGGATTGATTGGGTTGATTAAGGTGAAAAACAGAATAACCAAACCAGAATTTTTCTGAATATAAAACACCTCCAAATGTTAAATCAAGGAAATTTTTACTTTCTCCTGTAGCTGCTTCACCGGTAGGATTTTGAAAAGTTTGTGTTTCAGGATCCCACTGATCCCCAAACGTTAGTCTGTCAAAATTTAAGTTTCTGTTATAAAATGCGACCTGTGTTCCTGGCCTGAATGTGAGTTTATCGGTTAGGCGTAACTGATAGGCATACTGTAATCCAACAGTTGTAGAACGCAATCCTACAATTCCTTCCTGATCACGTGTAACTATCATACCTACACCACTGCTTATTCTGTCGAAAAAATGATCGAAATAGGCTGAGTAAGTAGTAAAATTAGCCTCTATGCTTGGCCATTGGTTTCTGTAATTAAGGCCAAATCGGCTCATTTGTGTATTACCTGCAAAAGCAGGGTTTAAATAAAGGGGTGCAGCATAAAATTGTGAAAACTGCGGATCCTGAGCACTAATCTCTGTTTGTACAAACATAGCAAGGCACAACAGGATTACTTTAAATACAACTGAAATTTTTCTTTTTATAACTTGACGCACAATACACCTATTATCATGTTAATTTCCGAAAGATATAAAATAAGTCAGAAATGATAATGACAAACTCTCTAAAACATGAGATTTTAGAAATGAAAATTAGCTTTCTGAGAAGTTTACACTTTTATTTATTAATTTCGGTACTGCGAATAAACGATTTAAAAACCAGAATAATATATTTTTGTTCGATTAAAAAAATTAATCGTATTTTAAATCGTTTAAATGTTTACCTAATTCAATTACGCTTAGTATGAATAATTTTACCTATAAAATATTAGTATTTCTTTTTTGTATCCTCAGTTTTGAGGTCGCAGCCCAGGATTATTCTGAATCGTTCTGGTATTTCGGCAACAACTCTACTGCAATTCAATTCGACAGGAATCCTGAAAGAAATGCTATTGAAATTAATCATCAGGCAATTCCTTTTGGACCTAATGGATCTGCTGTAGCCGCTAATGCAGTGGATGGTCAACTGCTTTTTTATACAGATGGCTCAGTAATTTATGGGAAAAACCATGTAGCTCTCCCGGGAGGTGATAATATAGGTGGAGATAATACTCACAGACATCCTGTTGCCATAGTACCTTCTATCAATACAAATGACGATTTATACTATGTGTACTTTATAAACAGGGAAAGAGAACTTTTATATGTGGCGGTGGACCTTTCTTTAGGTGATTTCGGAGAAGTTAATTCAGCCGCTATAGGTACAGGATTTTCTGACTTATCGCCAATGGTAAAAAGCTACAAGCTAGGTGCAAACTATTTTTTAATATTTCAAAACATAACTACCAACGCTTTACAAATTGTACAGGTAGAAAATGATGGCACACTAACCGCTGTTGCAGATCATCCTTATTCAATTCCTTTTGCTACTAATAATCTTTCCTTCCGCAATACCGAAAGTGATACATTACAAATGGCTTTAGGCTCAGAAAATGTAGCCGGAAGCCCAAAAAACATTCTATTGCTGGAGTTAAATACAACAGATCCAACAAATCTAACTTTCCAAAATGAGCAAGTTATAATAAATTCAGGTGCAGTTAACCAGATAATTACTGATGTAGAATGGTCAGTAGGTGGACAAAATTTATATTTCAGCAGAAATAATACAATTGACAATACAGCAAGAATTTATCAATATAACCCTGACAGTGTAACCACTGCTCCTGTTCTAAATAGAAGCATCACAAATGCGAACGCCTTACAAAATGGTCCTGACGGTTCACTCTATTTTTTATATAATAATGGTGCAGAAGATTTTTTAAGCAGAATTATTTATACTGATTCTATTCCTGACTCTTTAAGAATAGAATGGAACCTTTTTAATGGGGCTTCATTTGGCAATGCTAAAAACTTACCAAATATAGCTCCTCCTGCTATTATTGATGGTGCGGTAAGTTTCGACTGGTATGACACCCGACTTAATAATCCTATTTGCCAAAATAACCCTGTCTCATTTTTTGCCAATTATAATGATATGGATGATATAAGTTCCATAGAATGGGATTTTGGAAACGGAGTAACCTCTGATGCTATAAGTCCTAATGTGGTCTTTGAAGAGGAAGGTTCTTTTAATGTTATAATGACCATCAATTCTGGTGGAAATATTTTTATTGATTCTTCTTTAATAGAAATAAATGCTTTCACAGCTGAAGTTCAGTTACAAGATACTACAGTTTGTGAACTACCATTGGAGAATTATGGACCTACTTTGAGTGATCAATCGGAGCCTGATGATGTTACCTGGATAAATCCTGATCCGGAAAAATTCACCATTAATGGGGATAACACTGCTACATTCCTTGAATCCGGAACATATTCAGCAGCCGTAACAGTAGGTGGGTGTACAGTTACCGCCACATTTACTCTAACACTTTTTGAAGAAGAAAAACAAATCGCTAATTTCTGGTATTTTGGTGATGGTGCAGGCATTGATTTTAATGGTGACGCAGGTCCCCAGGCAGTAATTGATGGTAATATCGAAGCTGAAGAAGGGTGTGCTACTGTATCAGACAATAATGGAGACCTTCTATTTTACACTAATGGTGATGTAATTTGGGATTCTGAACACAATGTAATGGCTAACGGTACCGATCTGGGAGGTGATCCAATGGCTTCTCAGGGAGTATTGGCAGTAGCCCATGCTACTGATCCTTCTTTATATTATATATTTGTAAGTGATGATGTCTCCAGTGATACAAGTGCATTTTCTTATGCTTTAGTGGATATGAAACTAAACAATGGCTTAGGCGATGTAGTATTGAAAAACAGAAGAATCTATACCAAAAACACTGAAAAAATCAGTGCCCAGGGAGTTGAAAATACTAATGTGCTAACCCATGAATTAGGCAGCAATACTTATCGCTCTTACCCTGTAAATGATAATGGTATTAATGCTCCCGAATTTATTTCGAAGGGAAGTAATTATCTTTCAAATGAATCGGCAACCGGGTATTTAAAATATGCGGCCGGCGGTGAAAAGGTAGCTCAGGCATATAATTCAGGTGGTGCTTTTATTGACTTTTTAAGGTCTGACAGCCTGGATCAGGATTGGGAAGCCGCATTAATTGACGTTAATTTTGGTGGTGAAGTCTACGGAATTGAATTTTCACCCAGCACCGATCTTTTGTATGCAACTTTAAAAAATGGAGCAAACTCTAAGCTTTTACAAATCCCTGTTAATGATGATTACTCTATTAAAGAAATTGAAAATCCTGATAGTGTAACAGTAGCTGACCTGGATTTTGAAGCCGGAGCCATTCAAATCGGTCCGGATGGTCAATTATATATTGCTGCCAACAATAGCGGAGATGTATATACTATCGGCTCACCTGATCAACGGTTTTTGCCAGCAGATGCAAGTAACCTGGCAGCTACACTACAGCCATTCAATTTGGCAGGGAGAAACAGCCGCTTAGGTTTACCTAATTTTGTTCAGAACCTAGCCACTCCATCCCAAGAGCCTTCAATTAATGTGATTGCGAACTGTACATCAGACCCAATAATTCTAGAAGGTAGCGGTAAAACAAATTTTGATGTTTATAGCTGGACTATTACTCCTGTCGACAGCAGCGCCAGCGTATACACATCCAATCAACAAAATGATACGGTTGATGTAGAGTTGAACCCTGGTAGATATGAGGTAGCATTGAGAATCACCAATGAGTGCGGCTATGACGAATTGCTTGTAGAAAATATTGAATTATTTGAAAGTCCGGATGTCAGCAATGTTGTAAGCCCACGCACATTCTGTGGCACATCACTTACTTTAGGAGAAGAAATAGTTGATGTAGACGGTCATACTTTTTTATGGAGTACAGGCGATACAACTAGAACCATAGAAGTAACAGAAGAAGGGATTTTTTCAGTTACTGTTACTAGTATCGCAGGCTGCACAGCCAGCGTGGATATATTTGTAGGGCCTCCATATGAGGTAAATATGGGTGGGGATCAAACTATATGTCAGGATGAAACACTAAGGTTGGACGCAGGAGTAAATGCCAATAACTATAGGTGGTTTGTAGATGATGTACAACAAGCTGCCACTGGAAGGAATTTCGATGTGGATACTTCTAAACCAGGAGTTTATACTGTAAGGGTTGAAATCCCTGATCCATTAGATCCAAATTGTTTCGGAGAAGATGAAGCAGAAATAACTGTAAATGAAACACCTGTTATTAACGTAGTTAGTGTAACAAATGCCAGTTGTGGATTAGCTGATGGCGCTATTACAATTGAGACCAACGGTGGCTCAGGAGATAATTTAATTAGCTGGAACGGACCAACAGCAGTTAATGATAATGAGCTGACTGGCACAAATTTATTAGCCGGCACTTATAATATTACAGTTACTGATAACCTGACCAATTGCTCCAGTACAGAAACAGTAGCTGTTACAAATGAGGATTTCACTGTAACAGTTACTCCAAGGACTAATATTTGCGATCCTGCTGATCAGATGATAGATGTGGCCTTAACAGCAAATACTGGTACACTTACAACTAACTTTGAATGGACAATTGTTGATCAGTCAGGAAATCCTGTTACCAGTGGGACTGAAACTACCCAGCCTTTTACAGTTAACGGCTTAAGTGAAGGAACATTTAGTATTGAGGTTACTGATAACAATGGCACAGGTTGTTTAGGTGTTGATGATTTCACAATCACCCTGCCTGACTCCACAAATTTTAATCCTGACGATATAGTATCAGGTTGTGGTACAATTTATGATTTACAAGCTTATCTTCAATCAGTAAATTCCAATGCAAGCTTTATAATTACACCAAACCCTGCAGATCAGACAGCGGTCACTGCGGGGATTTATGAAGTAGAGGCAACTGAAACTGGCTTCTGTTCTTCAACTGCGACTATTGAAGTACGGTTAAGTCCGGCAGCTGAATTGAGTGAAATAGAAAATACTATTAACTGTGATGGAGGCAATGTATTAACTGCCATATTGAGCTCAGGTGATCCTTCAGATTATACATTTAGCTGGAGCAATGGAGCACAAGGCCAAACAATCACTGTAAATCAAACAGGAAGTTATACTGTAAATGCATATCCTGTCGGAAATATCAGCTGCGCGGATTCTTTGTCAACAGAAGTAACTGAGATATACCAGCCATTAAACGTTACATTGACTTCAGAGACTAATTGTGAGGATGGTTCAATATTATTAGTTGGTTCTGTAACCGGAGCAAGCGGCAACTACCTCATTAACCTTACTAATAGTAATGGCACTATTATACCTACAATAGACGCTTCTCAAAGCTCGCTTGAGTGGAACATAGTGGAATCAGACAATTATACCCTTACAGTTACTGACCAAGGGCCTGGAGGATGTGATCCCGTTATAATTACTAGAACTTTAAGTGTGCAGGAAGTTTTTGCTCCTACTATTGAAAGCACCTATTTTATTTGTTCTACTGGCTTGGAAACTGAAAGATCGGTATTATTGGATCCCGGTTCTTTTGGTTCCTACAGATGGACACTTCCGAATGGAAGTACATCTACAAGCAGAACAGTTTTAGCCAGTCAACCAGGAGTTTACGAAGTTACATTGACAGCTGTAGGTTGTGAATATAATATTACAACCAGAGTTCTTGAAGACTGTAAGCCAAAGGTGTTTGCTCCTAATGCAATCAGGCCAGATGGTAACATAGCAGAAAACAGAACTTTCAGTGTATTTGCAAACGAATATGTGGGAGAGTTCCAGATTATTATTTTTAACCGATGGGGAACTATCGTATTTGAAGCTAAAGACAAAAATTTTGAATGGGATGCAACAGATTTAAAAGGAACAGCAGTACCTCAAGGCCTATATGCTTATGTAATCACTTTCAAAAGCACTGAAACAGATAATGACAGAGTGTATGAAAGAAGAGGCGGCGTCAATGTATTAAGGTAATTGAATTAATCTGGCAGCTTGTTTAAATGCAAGCTGCCAGATTTTTGTTAATATTACCCTCCTGAAATGTCGATTGTTTGCTTTTACTTCTAAAAATCCTCCCAATCAAAAGCTAGTGGCCCTTTGGTGAAAGACCACTGGTTTAGAAGATCTTTCCTGTCTGTCCGAGACCAACTTTAGTAAGAGCCGAAAATATTGAATAAGGCATTTCACCTGTCATAAACAGTATACATTGGTATGGAGTTTTTATTCTTTTTTATAGTTTCCTTTTATTCCAATTCCAATCGTCCAAAAGTATTTACCTTCATCAGATTCGGGGATTTCTTCACCTTGTTCGTCTTGCTCAGGAATTACTTGTCGCCAAACCAC